>DASZYU010000116.1:0-6678 GCA_035545215.1 Puia sp. | reverse complement strand
ACCATATAGGGCTTTCCATCATCATCCACGAAGATCGAATTGTCATAACCCAGGTTGCCCGTAACGGCATTCGTTTGCACCTTCACGGGCGGCGACCAGGGCCCGTAAGGCGACGCCGCCTTGGAAAACCATTGGCCATTTGCAGAAAAATAGATCCAGTACGTGCCATAGAAATACGTGATCGCACCCTGCCAAATGCCCCCGGAAGGCCGGTCCGTTACAAAAGATTCCGCGACGGCCGGCGATACCGCCCTGCTGATCACCTCCCAATGCACCAGGTCCTTCGAATGATAGATGGGTAGATATGGATTAAAATGGAACGAGGAACCGCAATGATAAAAATCATCGCCAACTCTTAACAGGGTCGGATCAGGATGATCACCCGGCAAGACCGGGTTAACATACGTCTGGACGGTGTTCAGGAAGGCCCTGTCTGCGGATGCTCCTTGACTTTTGGCTTCCGGCAGGGAAACCGGCCGGTCGTCACTGGCATGGATCACGCTGTAAAACGCCTTCTTGGGCGCGTAGTTCCGGTCAAACAACAAGGGATAGTTCGTCCTACCGCGGACGGGCCAGTCATTCAACCAGCTAACCGCGTCGTCGACCCCCCAAAAAGTGACCCGGCCTATTTGTTTTCTGTGCTGCACAAAAAGCCGGAATAAGGTCGCATAGTCATCCGCCAGGTGGCCTTGCACAGAGTCCGGCAAACCGTTGGGCCAGGGATTCGCCGTTGCGCCGGCAGACGCTGTCGCATTTATATCGGCCGTGTTCCCGCGGAGCGGATTCGGCAGGACCGAGATATCGAGCTCGGTAAAATCAACCTTGACACCAAGTGCCGCAAACGCATCGATGCTCTCGCCTATCTCCTTGAAAGGCACTTTCCCAAGATGCCAATGCCCCTGGATACCCACGGCGTCGATCCTGACCCCAGCCGCCTGGATGCGTCTGACGAGCTCGATGGCCCCGGCTCTTTTCTTCGGGTTCTCGATCCCATAATCGTTATAGTACAGTTGCGTATGCGGCGCTGCGCGTTGAGCCAGCCGAAAGGCCTCCACGATATATCCCGGTCCTAATTTCTGCAAAAAAATGGAATTGCGGAGCGTCCCGTCCTCATTCAACGCTTCGTTGACGACATCCCAGGAATACACTTTGCCATCGTATCTCCCTGCAACCGTTTTAATGTGATTGACAAAAAAATCGCGGACGCTGTCGGCGCTCTGCATTCGGCGCACGAACATCGGCAACTGACTATGCCAGATCAACGCATGGGCATTGATACGAATGTTGTTCTTTCGCGCGTACTCGACCAACCTGTCTGCCAAATCAAACCGGTACGTATCCCATGCAGGATGGATCAGCGCTGCCTTCATCACGTTTTCCGGCGTTGCAGCATCAAATTGTTGCCTGATCAGCGAATCTGCCCTTTCGTCTTGCCCTTCGATCTGCCTGGCATTCATGGCCGTGCCGATCAGGAAATCATTGCGGTACGCGTCTTTCAGTGATGGCAGCTTGCCAGGCCCTTCGCCTGCGTTTTTCGGGACATTGAATCCGGCTATTGTCAGGGCGCCAACAATGGCCCAAAACCCGGGAGGAATCTTTTTCATTGTTTGATCCGAATAGATTAATCCATGTGAAACCAGTCAAAATCGACATATCCGCCGGTCTTCCTGGTAGCATAGTTGAAAAGGCAAAATTTATTACCCGTAAATATCTTAAGACTGAACCGCATCGCCAGTTCATCCCCCAGTTGGCTGAACTCCCTGCCGTCGGGACTGTATTCGAAGACCGCTTTCTTTGTCGCATTGGAAGCCCTCGTGCGCAAATAAACCGTGGGCCCCTTCAGCAGCACGGAATCGACCGTCGCTCCATTGTTAACCATCACGAGGTATTTTTCGCCGCCGGTTTGCTTCACCCCAATATACGCATAGGGATCCTGGAAGACGCAAAGACCCGCGACATCCCCCGTCTTCATGTGTCCAACGTCCATCTTTGTCGTTGCAACAGTCGGTATCGCCTGATCATATTTCGCGACAGATCGTTGCGTCAGCGTGTTGCGCGCCCAAAGAATATCGGCCACCGGCGCCACCGTCGACAATCGAAGAAATCCCGGCCTTGCTTTCAGCGACCATTTTGCGGGATCGGGGTTGTGGTTCCAGCTCCATTGCATCCCCAACGTCTCCTCGCCAAACTCGTCCGACGTAGGCAAATATGTCACCGGATACACGCCGCCCACGTTTGGTTTCCTATATTGCACCACCGCTTTCCCATCGACGCCGGCAACCGGCCAGCCCTCCTTCCAGGCCACCGGCTGCAAGGACGGAAACCGCCCGAATGGACCCATATCGATAAAGAGCATCGTCCACCACTCACCCGTCTGCGTCTGGATCAATGCACCCTGGTGAATGCCGAAGTTGACATTGCTTCTATCCGTTTCCCGGATCACGGTCTTTTCATCATAGGGTCCCCAAATATTCCGCGACCGTAGTGCGACCTGGAAACCATCCGCCCCGCCGTAGGTGCAATACAGGTAGTAATATCCGTTCAAATGATAAACGTGCGTCCCCTCGAGACCGCGACGGATGTCACCCGTAAATACAAGCGAGTCCTTACTCACTGGTTTGAAATCCCTGTTCAGCTCGGTTAGATAGATCTTATTATATCCGCTCGCGACATAGATCTTCCCGTTGTCATCGAATAACAATCCGCAGTCGTGAAAACCACGCCCGAGTCTCCGGATCTTCCATTCACCTTTCGGATCGGTCGCGGTGCACAAAAAGGCCCCTTCATTCAAGGTATTGAACAGGACGTAAAATATCCCATCGTGGTAACGAAGACTGCCCGCCCATTGTCCGTGTCCATACCGGTTACAACCGTCCAGGTCATAACAGGCGCCCCCATCCATCCGTCGAACGATATTGGTACAATAGCTCCAGTTCACCAGATCATGCGATTCGAGTAAGGGAACGCCCGGGAACGTAAACATCGTAGTGGCGAGCAGGTAATAGGTATCGCCCACCCTTATCACGTCCACGTCGGGAAAATCCGCCATGATGACGGGGTTGGCATAGGTTCCGTCGCCGTTGTCCGAGTGTACCGGCCAGGATGCTGCAGAACGATCAAAGCTTGCCTCCCTGACAAATGATCCGGGCCCCGGCTGCGACGCAGACATCGAAGATCCCTGGTTTGCGCTGTCGGTCGCCGGCGGCCGCGATTGCGCATCAAGACGGAAAACTACGAATAAAACAATCAATGTAACAGCGATCTGTTTCATACAAAACGATCTTTATTCAAAACAAATCCGATCTGAACCGATGTGCCGGCCACCTTTGATCGGTACAAGCGGGAAAAAGACGCTCACCTGGCTTTTATTTGAATATCAGGCTGGCAAATTGTCTCAGCGATCGCCGCCACGTTTGCCACTCATGCGCAGTGCCTGGTGACTCATAATAGACATGCCGGATCCCGGCTTTCTCCAGGGCTTCATGCAACCCCTTGATCCCCGTATACATTCTGGCCGGCTCCGCCGTACCGACGCTCAGGTAAAGCACTTTGACCTTCTCATTGAACGCCGCGGCATCCGCCCAGGCGCCGTTGTATAGTTGGGTAATATCCGACCCGGGTTGCAGGAAAGTGGCCCCGCTGAAACCGCCGATATAAGCGAACTTGTCAAGGTTCGTCATGGTCGTCTGGAAGGTCTGGAACCCTCCCATCGAGAGTCCGGCCATGGCCCTGTGATCCCGGTCGGCCATCGTCCGGAAGGCACTGTCGATCATTGGGATTATTTCGCGGATCAACACCTCGGGAAAAATATTGTTGTTCATCCCGCCCGGCCGCCCGGTCCCGGGCTCGCTCACCGGCCTACGGGGATCTGTCGCATAGCCCCGGTCCATAACGACCACCATCGGCGTGGCCTTTCCTTCGGCAATCAGGTTATCGAGGATAAAGTCCATCTTTCCCTGTGCGCTCCACCCCGTCTCATCCTCGCCCGCCCCGTGCTGCAGGTACAACACCGGGTATCGCTTACCATCGTCATGGTCATACCCCGGCGGGGTGTAAACATAGGCCCGGCGCCACGACCGGGTGATCCGGGAGTAATAGTTGACTCTGCGAACCTGCCCGTGAGGCACCGCCCGGGCTTCATAAAATGCCTCATCTCTGTCCGGAATGTCAATTCCGCCTGCCATCCTGCCCATGCCATAAAAAGTCTGACTCGCCGGGTCCACAACCGGCACCCCGTCGATCAGCAATGAATAATAATGGAATCCTTCCACAACAGGATCAGTGGTAAGCACCCAAAAACCGGCCGTGTCGCGGATCATATCGTATTTCTTTCCAAGATCGATCTGCATTCGCTGGGCCTCTGGCGCCCTGATGCGGAACTTCACCCGGTTGTCAGGCAGTATCTCCGGGTAGGATGCCCCCGGCACATTGGTCGAAGCAGGCTGACCGGTAGAGGCCAGCAGGTAACCGGCAAACGCGGAAGTGTCTACGGGTTTGAACAGCAATTGCGAGAATAGATAAAGTCCGCTTTTCCAGACTTTGAAATCATGCACACCAGGCTGAATGTAGTAGATATGCGGCACATCATGCTCAACCAGGTAGTCATGCGTCCTCTTGCTAAAGCCGATCAACCCGTCATGATCGCCGCAGGTGATGAATAACAGCTTCAGCGAATTCCTTGTCTTCGTTGCATCAGGCACCAACTCTTCCGGCCTCTTCGTGTTCGGCGCGGGGGAAAATGCGCCGATCCAGTGAAATTTGTCCAGATGACCCAATCCAAAATTCAGGGATTGACCACCACCCATGGAAAGACCGGCAATAGCCCGTCGATCCGCGTCGGCGTATACCCGGTAATGCTTTTCGATATAGGGCATCAGATCATGGAGCAGGTCGTTTTCGAAGGTGGCGAACGCCTGTACCTTGTCCGGCGCCATGATATTTCCAACAGCCCGGTCGTCTTTCATAGCCCTGCCATTGGGCATCACCACGATCATCGGCTCGATCTTGCCCCCGGCATACAGGTTATCCAGGATCAGCTGCGGCTTTCCGCCGTTTAGCCATTCCTTTTCGTCTCCGCCGATCCCGTGAAGCAAATACAATACAGGATACCGCTTCTTTTTCGAGTAGCCCGGCGGCGTATAGATCAGCGCCCTCCGGACCGTGCCGACAGTGGCGGATGAATAACGGATCGTATCGATGCGACCATGCGGTATGTCCGCACGCAACGAATCGAACCCGGCCGGTGGAGGCTGCACCGGGTTCAGCAGCGATAACATCTCCGTACCATAGCGCCGCCCCAGTTCCCGGTACCCCGCGGCCGTAAAATGCAAATGGTCGCGCCCCGCCACACAACCCGCCGATGAAATCACGTGCGCGGTTGGTATCGTAGCCGGAAGCCTGTCTATGATCGCATTCATGCTGGCGCAAACGCCGCCCTGGTCCGCAGCCACGACCTCGCCCGCCAACAAGGGCACCGAGTCCGCGCCAAGGTGCAGGTCCTCCAAAAGACTTTCATAGACTCCCTTTACCTTCCGCGGCCAAGTACTGTCATTCGTATTCGACTCGCCCTGGTGCAACAATATTCCTTTGATGACGCCATCCTTTTGCGCCAGCCTTGCCAGCTCGACCAACCGGCCATAAGGGTTCCCGTCATACTCCTTTATCGTATGCTGCATCCAGTCCGGCGCCGTTGTGATATAGGATTGATAATGGTCCTTGTCGAACAGCTCGATCTTGCACCCGCCGACCGCGACATTGATCACGCCGACCCTGACATTCGCCGGCAGATGAGCGATCAGCGTCCGCCCGAAATAGTCCACCGGCGTCAGGCCGGTATGGCATCGGCAAAGAGGCGGGACGGCCGTATACCATTTCCCTTTTTCCCTGGCCAGCTCGGGGCAATTGACCGCCTCCATGACGCGCAGGCGGCTGTCGACAACCGTGTCCTGAGGCTCGAATTTCGCATTGCCTTCCATGTTCGACTGACCGAAACATAGGAAGATATAGAATTTCGGATCCTGTGCAGTTGAACGATGGCCGATCAAGACCATCACGCCCATTAACAGAAGTCCTGCAAACCGTTTCATATCAATCGAGGATTTTGTGGTTTTCCGATCCCATACGGGAGTATCTGTCGCTTGTTAACAATCCAAAGATAGGGGGGATATTGGAATCCCCCCTTTTACCGATTGATTGCTTTGCTTATAGGAGAACAAATAGAGACGCTTTCTAATAGCCCGGGTTTTGATACGCTTTCTTTGCCGCATCGCTCATCTGCATCGCATCGATCTGACCCTGTGGAATTGGCTGCAAATACAACTGAGGCGTAATGGTGCGGACGTTGGTTACGGGAGTGTGGTTGGAATAAGCGACACCGCCAATGCTGTAGGTCGCATAATTATAGCCGTCCTGGTTATCCATGCCAAAGCGTTGCGTGCGAACCAGGTCATAAAAACGATACCCCTCTCCATAATATTCGCGCGAGCGTTCGGCCAGGATATACCCGATCGTGATCGTAGCCGGCGTAGCCGCCGTCATTTGGGCGCTGTAATCTGCGACATAAGGCGCATTGTTCGCATTGCTGAATTTCCATTTGCCCGCGCGCGCCCGGATCACATTGATCAGCGACCTGGCGTCATATCCGGCCTGCGTAGCGGCGCCTTTTACTGCCGCCTCCGC
>DASZYU010000115.1:0-22689 GCA_035545215.1 Puia sp. | reverse complement strand
TCACTTCCCCGCACCCCAGTCCGCTCATCCTCCACCCCCCCAGGCCGCTCATTCACTTACGCACAATTCTCCCCCCACACCGCCAAACACTCATTACCATTGGGATCGCCTCCTCCCGCGCGCTAGCTTTACAGAAAAATTGCAACTCATGAAGAACATACTCATCTGCGCGTCCATTCTGCTGATGACTACATCAGCCATTGCGCAAAACACGCTCACATCTCATCTGCCGCCAACCACCGCCGCGCTCATTGCCGGCGCCACCGTATCGGTATTGAACGACCAAACGATCCTCGTTCGTTATTCCGAAAAAGGCGTTGCGTACAAATCCTTTTATAGCAAGGACGGCGCCTGGCTGCATACCGTTGCCTCTTATGAACAGGCACTGTTGCCCGCCCCCGTGAAACACGTAGTCAACTCTGCCTGGCGCGGCTGGGATATCCTCTATGTCGACGAGGTGCGCACACCCGGCGTCGATCCGGTCTACCAGATTCAATTACGCCGCGCGGGTAACCTCACTATTGTCAGGGTATCCGGCGAAGCGATAGAGACCGAACGGCAGCTTTCGATACAATAACGCCGCCGCCTCGGCGCAACAATTTTCTCAATAAAGCAAAAGTCAGCAATCGGGGTCCTTGTCGAGGGACCCTTTTTCTTTCGCGCCGCCCTTTTCCCAGGCCAGATCCGGAACCCGATCCTCTCCTCCCCGATCATCGTATACCCCGCTCCGCCCCGCCCCACCCCGCGTTCTCGCTAAAAATCGATACTTTTATATACACCTCCCCAAAACGATTGCCATATGAGAAATCCGCTGATCTCCTTTCTCGCCGTCACCGGCTTTTTTCTTTACGGGATCACCCCCAATCGCAGCCTCCCGGTCCCGGCCGCCGCCAACTCCTTCTCCACGATCCACACCCGCGCCGGTCTCATCTCCGGCGCCGTGACCAGCGACGGCGTCGTCCACAGCTTCAAAGGAATTCCGTTTGCCGCGCCTCCCGTCGGCCCCAACCGTTGGCGCGCGCCGCAGCCCCTTGCCCCCTGGAAAGGCATCCGGAAATGCGACAGCTTCGGGCCCAGCCCGGCGCAAATGCCGCCGCGCCCCTTTGGCGTGTATACGGCTGAATTCCTGATCCCCGAAAAACCCATCAGCGAAGATTGTCTCTATCTCAACGTATGGACGGCGGCGAAGACTCCCCGCGAACACCGGCCGGTGCTTGTGTTTATTTACGGTGGCGGCTTCTCCAGCGGCGGCAGCGGATGCGCCATCTACGACGGCGAGGCAATGGCCAGGAAAGGCGTCGTCTTCGTCACCGTCAACTACCGGGTAGGTATATTCGGATTTTTCAGCCATCCCGCGCTCACCGCCGAGTCGGGGCACAACGCCTCCGGCAATTATGGATTGATGGATCAGATCGCCGCGCTCCAATGGGTGAAGGAAAATATCGCCGCCTTCGGCGGCGACCCCTCCAACGTGACCATCGCCGGCCAGTCCGCCGGCGCGATGAGCGTCAGCTGCCTCGTGGCCTCACCGCTGGCAAAAGACCTCTTCCGAAGGGCCATCGGCGAAAGCGGCGCTTCCATCGTCACGGCATTCTTCCTGAACCCGACCCTGCAACAGGCGGAACAGAATGGTTTGAAAACTGCCGCCAGGCTGCGTGCCGCCGACATCGCCGCGCTTCGCGCCCTCCCTGCGGCACAACTGCTAACGGTCACCGGGCAGCGAGGCCCCATCATCGACGGCTACGTCCTGCCCGAGCCGCCCGGCGACATCTTCCGCGCGCACCGCAATAAGCGGTGCGATCTGCTGACGGGTTGGAACGACGACGACTGGTTCCTCGGCGCCCCCCCGACGGCAACCCAATTCCGTCAGGAGATAGAACAGCAATTCGGCGCCGGCGCCGACAGCGCGCTCCAATTTTACCCGGCCACCGACGATGCCACAGCCCTGACGTCGCAGGAACACCTGAACAGGGACATGGTCTTCGCCATCCAAAACTACACCTGGGCGAACCTGCAATCGCAGGACGACCAACACCCTGTCTATCTGTATCGTTTCCGCCGACGTCCGCCGGCGTCCGGCGATTTCATCAAATACGGCGCCTTCCATACCGCGGAAGTGCCCTATGCCTATAACAATCTGTCCTTCGTCAACCGGCCCTGGCAACCCGTCGACCGCCAGCTCGCCGAAACAATGTCATCTTACTGGGCCAATTTCGCGCGCACCGGCAATCCCAACGGCCCGGGTCTACCCGCGTGGCCCGCCTATCGCCAGCCGGATGGCGCCACCCTGATCCTCGACGAGCAACCCCATGCCGCGCCCATGCCGGACAAGGCTGCCCTCGATTTCATCCTGCCGCGGATCACGGCGAAATAACTATTCCGGCTGCGGACCCACCGGCCGACGGTCCCCTAGTACGGCTTATACTTGAACGACTTGTCCGGATGCGGCGGCGCCTGCGGCACATCTACCGGCTCGGCCGCTATTTTCTTCCTCAGATAGTCGATCGCCGCCTCCAGCTGCGCATCCTTGCCCTGGTAGGTGGCATACGGCAGAATGTCGACCACGATATCCGGATCGACGCCATGCCCTTCGATCAGCCATTTGCCTTCCGGACCATACACTCCGAGCTCCGCGGCGCTGGCAATCCCATTGTCGACGAGCGTATTGTCCTGCGATAACCAGATCTCGCCTCCCCACGTACGCATCCCGATCACCTTGCCCAAACCGAGCCGGCGGAAACCTTCCGCGATCGCTTCTCCATCCGACGCCGTCGTCTGATCGCACAACAGTACCATATGCCCGCGGAACGCGTCCTGCATATTCCAGGTAGGGCCGCCGGAACGTGCCTGCCAGTACATCCATGCCTTTCGCATCAGCTTCTCGAGTATCCAGCTGTCGATATTGCCGCCGCGGTTATGACGCACATCGATGATCAACCCCTTCCTGTTAAAAATGGGATAATACTGTTTCACGAAATCGTCCATATCGCCCGCACCCATCGCGCGCAGATGGATATACCCGATGTCTCCCTTCCCTTCGGCCTCCGTCTTCTCGCGACGCGTCAGCTCCCATTCGCCGTAACGCAGACTCGCATCCGCCGCCGCGCTTTCCGGGCGGACGATCTGGTCATAGGCCTTTCCGGACCGGTCGACCAGGCTCAGCTTCACCGGCACGTTCACCTTATTGGCCAATAACATCGAAATGTCCGCCGCACCCTCCAAAGGCTCGTTGTCGACCGCGGTGATCACGTCCCCCTCATGGATCCGCAACTCGGGTTTGTCCAGCGGCGAGGTTTGATCCGGGTAATCGGGATCGCTCGCGTAGATATGTTCGATCACCACCCCGCGATCCGTTTTCCTTAACCGCGCCCCCAGGAAACCTACCGGTATCCGGTCCGGCGAAACACGCTTGTCGCCGCCGTACACGAACGTATGCAGCGCGGACAGCTCGCCAACCATCTGCGCCAGCAGGTCATCCAGTTCATACCGGTCGGTCAACCGGGAGACCAGCGGCTCATAACGTGCGCGGACAGCCGCCCAGTCCACCTTATGCAGATCGCGGTCATAGAAATAATCGCGCATCATCCGCCAGGCATCCGCGAATTCCTCCCTCCACTCTTCGACCGGGTCGACAAGGAAATTCCAGCTCTGCAGCTCGACCTTGGTCTTCTCCGGATCGATCTTCTGCGCATTCGCCTCGTCGACGCAGACATTCCCGTTTCGGTAATTGACCATGATCTTCTTCTTGTTCGCCGACACTTCAAAACCCGCTACCCCGGTGGCGATCTCCACCGGGTCATATTTCTTGCTTTCTTTCGTCTTCAGCGCATACAGCTTCGCCCCGTCGGTGTTACCCACGGGCCCACGGTCGAGCCAATAGATACATCCATCCGCCGTTTGCAGATCGTCCAGGTTGCCGCTCTTCACCGGCAACTCGTATAATTTCGTTTGGATCCTCTCCCAGTTGAAAGACCGCCCGGGTCCCGCCATTCGCGTACCACCGCCGCTCGCATGCGGCGCGTCCCCGCCCGAACGCAGATCCGCCTCACCCACATGCGGCCCGCCCTCGCTCTTCTCTCTCGGGGTAAAAAGCGTATCGGACATCCACGAGTCCGTCGTCAGGAATGGCCACCTGGCCGTCGTGTCCAGCGCCATCGCATAGAAATTACGCGTATTGGTATAAAACGGCTCCGGCTGTCTCGCGCCCCAGGGCGAGGTCACCAGCGTATGCAGGTTTCGTTCGGAAACGAAAAACAACCACTTGCCGTCCGAAGACCAGGCCGCGTCATTGCTGTTCAGCCGGGAGGTGGTGATTGGCTGCATCTTCATCGTCTCGCGATCGACGATCTCGATTTGATTCATCCCGTTCTCCAATTCCTGGTTGACCGTCAGCCACCGGCTGTCCGGCGACCAGCGGAACCCGTTGATACCGCCATAAGATTTATCGAACTCGAACCGTACAGCCCCGGTGGCGGCGTCGACGATCCGCAACACATCGTTCTTGTCGTCATAGGCGATGTATTTCCCGTCCGGGGACACTGCGAGTCTGCGGATCATCACCTTCGTCCCCCGCGTCATTTGCTTCGGCGTCCCGCTGCCGTCCGCGCTCATTTTCCAGATCTCGTATTCGCCGCTGGCATCCGACAACACCGCAAGGTCCCTGTCATTGATAAAATGTACCACCCGGTACCGGATGCCGCTCTTCCGCGTCACCTCGACCCACCGGTCGCTCTTGGCGGGTGAAACGAATACGCGTCCCCGGCTGATGATCGCCACGTAGTTTCCGTTCGGCGAGAGATCCATGAAGGTGATCGAGGTGAGAGGGCTCTTGATCCATTTCGGTTTGCGTTGGTCGAAATCCGACAGCAGTCGGATGTCCAGCAATTTGTCGCTGGCATCCCTGGCATCATAGACATACAGGTCGGCTCCTTTCTGATAGACGATGCGCGAGTCGGACATCGAGGGCGATTGCACGTCCAGACCCGTCGAATGCGTTTCCTCTTTGACGTCCTTCCCATTCTTATCCATCGACCAGATATTCATCGTGCCGTCGCGGTCCGAAAGAAAATAGATGCGACCATTGTAGAGCATCGGGTGGCTGCTGGTGCCGTCGAAGTCGCCCGTCAGGTTCACCGCTTCCTGCTTGCCATCGAATTTCCAGATTTGCTCGATGAACCCTCCTTTATAGCGCTTCGTCTTGCTGCCCTGGTTCGGCAGACGCGTGAAGTAGAGTACCCCGTTCTCATCGTACACCCCGTCGGCCGCCTCCGCAAGCGGGACCGGTTCGGTGGCCAGCGTTGACGGATCGATCTTCACGAGTTGCGGTATCGGATAATCGCTGTAAGCCCCCGTCGCATAAAGCAATCTCCCGTCCTTCATCCAGCCCGCCGGGTGAACGCCACCGTCCAGCGCATAGGTCAGACGCTTCGGCACGCCCCCGTCCAGCGGCATCACATACACCTCGTTCGAGCCTTCGTATTGAGCGGTAAAGGCCACCTTCTTGCCATCCGGCGAGATGACCGGGTTGGTCTCGAGTCCCTCGTGGGTCGTCAGCCGCGCCGTGACCCCGGTGGTCATATCGTATTTCCATAGATCGCCTTCCGCCGTGAAGACCACAGTGTGTTGCCAGATGGCCGGCGTCCGGTAATAGCCCTTCTCCTGGGCACGCGCGCCAAGACAAACGAGCACGCCAAATAGCGCAGGGTAAAATTTTGGTTGCATGGATCGAAAGTTTATGCCTAAATATAGACAAAACCACCAATTCCCCGACCGCAGCCTCTCCCTCCCCGCCGCCGCTCATCCCATTGCCGCCGCGCCTCGCCCATCACCGCAGCCTCTCCCTCCCCGCCGCCGCTCATCCCATTGCCGCCGCCAGCCCCGCCCGGCCCCACCACCGAGCCCCGCCCAGCCTACCGCTATTTTCTGGGAAATTCTGTTTAAATTTCGCCTTCCAATGCAACCCGACCAATGCCGAACACCGGAATCATATCCCTGGCCATCATCCTGATCACCGTGCTGGTCTCCTACAGAGGCTTCAGAGACCGCGCTTTCTTCGCCCGTTACGAATTCGAGGTGGAGAAGATCCTCTTATATAAAGACTACAGGCGGCTGGTGACGGCCGGATTCCTCCACGTCAACTGGATGCACCTCATCTTCAACATGCTGAGCCTCGTATTTTTCAGCGGCATCGTCGAAATGACCCTCGGCACGCTTGGATTCATCGTCATCTACCTGGGTAGCCTCATCGGAGGACACCTGCTCTCGCTGTTCATCCATCGAAACCAGGGTGACTACAGCGCCGTCGGCGCATCGGGCGCTGTTTTCGGAGTCCTCTTCGCGTCTGTCGCGCTCTATCCGAACATGGGCATCGGCATGTTCTTCATCCCCATTTCGATACCTTCCTGGCTCTACGCACTGGCCTTCGTCCTGTTCAGCATCTATGGCATCCGCTCGAGAAAGAACAACGTCGGCCACGACGCGCATCTCGGCGGGGCCCTTGTCGGCATGCTCCTGGCGCTGGTGATGCAACCGCAAGCCTTCATCCAGAACTATCCCACCATCCTGATCATCCTCGTCCCGACCGTCGTCTTCCTCTACATCATCATCACCCGCCCCCACGTCCTGCTCGTCGACAATCTTTTCTACCGCCGGCACCAGGACGCTACCATCGACCACCGCTACAACATGCAACGCGCCGACCAGCAACAGGAAGTCGACCGCATCCTCGACAAGATCAGCAAAAAAGGAATGAAAAGCCTGACGGCCAAAGAGAAAGAAACGCTGAAAAACTATTCCAAAAAAGTCCGCTGACAAAACACCGCGTCGCCCGCAATCCCGGTAAGACCGTCCTCCTGCGCAATAGCGCATTGGCACATTACTGCAATCCCGCTATACCTCGCGTGCGAAAATACACGTAATAATTTCTCAGCCCCGCAGGTCAATTCCAAAAATTGCCGATCTTTAGCCGGATGACCCCCTCCTCGCGCACAACCCGTCCATCTATCCTCGTCTGTGGCAGCAGCAACACCGATATGGTGGTGAAAAGCCCGGCTCTTCCCGGTCCCGGCGAAACCATCCTTGGAGGGACTTTTTTTATGTTTGCCGGAGGGAAAGGGGCCAACCAGGCGGTCGCCGCCGCCCGTCTTGGCGGCAACGTAACCTTCATCGCGCGGACTGGCCAGGACATCTTTGGCGCCCAAGCTATCGACGGCTTCGAAAAGGAGGGCATCGACTGCCGCTACATCGGCACCGACACCTCGGCCGCTTCCGGAGTGGCCCTCATCACCGTCGATGGGGCAGGTGAGAACTGTATCGTCGTGGCTCCCGGCGCCAACGCCAACCTTACCCCATCCGAAGTCCAAAAGGCGCGCGGCGCCATCGAAACCGCCGACATCATCCTGGCGCAGCTCGAGGTCCCCCTCGCCACCGTCATCGAACTCGCCGCCTGCGCAGCCGGTTCCAACCGGCGGTTCATCCTCAATCCGGCGCCCGCCTGCGAAATTCCCGACGAGCTCCTCGAAAACGTCTCGATCCTTACGCCAAACGAACGCGAGGCCGAATACCTCACCGGGGTAAAAGTCACCGGCACCACGACCGCCCTGACGGCGGCCCAAATCCTTTTTGCAAAAGGCGTCTCCACCGTGATCATCACCCTCGGCAAAGGCGGCGCGCTGCTTTACGAAGGCCGCGAACCCGCGCTGATCCCCGCACCGGCGGTGACCGCCGTCGATACCACTGCCGCAGGCGATGTATTCAACGGTGCGCTGGCCGTAGCGCTCGGCGAGAAAATGCGCATGACCGACGCCGTTAAATTCGCCAACCACGCCGCCGCGCTCTCGGTGACCAGGCTGGGCGCCCAGACTTCCGCACCCCACAGACAGGAGACCGAGTCCTTTATCGCATCAAAAAACAGCTATGTTCATCGTTAACAACTACACGACCGCCGTCTTGCTTTGTATCATAACCATGTTTTGCTGGGGCAGTTGGGCCAACACGCAAAAGCTGGCCGGACGTTCCTGGCGGTTCGAGCTGTTTTATTGGGACTACGTCCTCGGCATCCTGCTCTTCTCGCTCCTTTTCGGCCACACGCTCGGCGCCGTCGGTTCCGAAGGCAGACATTTCATCGATGACCTCCACCAGGCCAGCTGGAATAATTTCCTCAGCGCCGCGCTCGGCGGAGTCATTTTCAACGCGGCCAATATCCTCCTCGCAGCAGCGATCGCCGTAGCAGGAATGGCCGTCGCCTTCCCCATCGGCATCGGGATGGCACTGGTGCTCGGCGTGGTCATCAACTTCGCGGCCGACCAGCGTGGCAACCCCTTCTGGCTTTTTGCGGGCGTCGCCGCCATCATCCTCGCGATCCTGCTGAACGCTTCGGCCTACAGACGCTCCACTTCCAGCGCACGCGCGCCGGGCGGCGGCAAAAAGGTCACCACCAAAGGGATCCTGCTGGCCGTCTCCGCCGGCATCCTCATGTCCTTCTTCTACCGCTTCGTCGCCGCCTCGATGGACCTCGACAACTTCGCCCACCCCGCACCCGGCAAGCTCACGCCCTATACGGCCATGTATGTATTCGCGCTGGGCATCTTCGTCAGCAACTTCGTCTTCAACACGCTCTTCATGCGCCGGCCCGTCAGCGGCCGGCCGGTCAGCTACAAAGAATATTTCGCCGGGCCGTGGAAGACCCATCTCGTCGGTTTACTCGGCGGCCTCATCTGGGGACTCGGCAACGGCCTCAACCTCGTTGCGTCGGGAAAGGCGGGTCCCGCCATCTCCTATGGGCTCGGGCAGGGCGCAACACTCGTTGCTGCCGCCTGGGGCGTCTTCGTCTGGAAAGAATTTGCCCCCGCCACAAGGGCCACGCGCCGGCTCATCGCGGGCATGTTCATCTTCTTTCTGTGCGGAATTGGGATGATCGTCTATGCGGGGCGTCTCGAACCGCCGAAACAACAACAGGTGGCCATCATATTCGACAGCGATATCGGACCCGACTATGACGACGTGGGGGCCATCACCATCCTCCATGCCCTCGCCGACAGCGGACAGGCGAAGATCCTGGCGACCATGGCGAGCAACAAATACGAAGGCATCGCCGCCGTGCTGAATGTCTTCAATACGTATTTCCGTCGACCCGGCATCCCGATCGGCGTGCCTGCGGGCGCCGGCGTCAACCTCCGCGATTCGCAACACTGGACCGACTCGATCCTCGCAAAATATCCGCATACCATTCGTACCAATAAGGAGGCGGAAGACGCCGTGACCCTGTACCGGAAGATACTCTCCCGTCAGCCCGACACCAGCGTCACCATCGTCACCGTCGGCTTCCTGACAAACCTTTCCAACCTGTTACGCAGCGCCCCGGACTCCTATTCTTCGCTCGACGGCGCCGCCTTGGTAAAACGAAAAGTGCGGCGTCTCGTATCCATGGCCGGCAGCTTCCCCCAGGGCCGCGAATTCAACGTCTATATGGACAGCGCCGCATCGCAGTATGTCTTTGAGAACTGGCCGACCGCGATATTCTTCAGCGGCTTCCAGATTGGAGAGAAGATCAAATGCGGGCTGCCGCTGATCCACAACCCGGATATCCAAAACAGCCCTGTCAAAGACGTGTTCCGCATTTCCATTCCTTTGGCGCGCGAAGACAGCGCCGGCCGCAGCAGCTGGGACGAGACGGCCGTGCTCATCGCCATCAAAGGTTATTGGCCGTGGTATGCGCTCCATCGCGGCACCATACACGTCAAACCCGACGGCAGCGACTTCTGGGAGCCTTCCGACGAAGGACGGCACTTCTATATTCAGGAAACGCGCCCTCCGGCCGAAGTGCAGGCCGTGATCAATACCCTGATCCAGCACCAGCCGAAATAACCGCCCCGTTAGTCGGCTTCACCGACAACCGCTCGAGCCAGGCCGAATATGTCCTTGCCGAGGCGGATCACCTAACCCGCCGGCCGGCGCATGTCTCCTGGGAGCAGGCGGGCGCGTTGTTCAGCTGGAGATCCCCATCGAACGCACCTATCCGCTCGACCAGGTCCGCGAAGCCTACACCCAATTGGAAAAAAGACACAGGCACGGAAAGATCGTGCTCGTACCCTGACCGCCGATCCGTCGCCTACTTGCCCCCCATGGAGGCCATCTCGAAAAAGATCAGGATATCGAGGTCCTGGCCCAGCGTGTGAAACCAATGCGGATTGCCTTTTCTCACATAAATGATGTCACCCGGACGAACGTCCATCACATCGTTGCCCACCTGAAACTTTCCCGTCCCCCTGGTGATGAGATTGATCTCATCCCATTTATGGACCAGCGCACTGTCGCCGCCGACACTTTTCGGAAGCATATACAATCCAAGGATCATCGATGGCCGGCGCACAAAGGCATTCCACACGTTCTCCCCAGGTATCCGCGCGCTCCGCACTCCATCCAGCGTAAACACTGCCGGACCAGGCGCCGCGGGTCGCATCGGCTGGCTACCCATGCTCTTCATCTCCCCGCGCGAGCTCCACTCCATCACGTCGATCGGTTCTTCGATGTCGAAGTACTCGCATACCGAGTCCTTTGGAATATACAGCATCGACCCCTGGCTCAGTTCCCCCGTGAGTCCTCCTATCCTGAATTTTCCCTTTCCGGCTACCACGATACAAGCCAAATCGTCCCGCGCCGACTCCCGCATCGTCTTCCCGATGCGCCGGATCCTGGCCTGCAACGTTTTCTCATTTAAAAGATCGAGCCGGCCGCCTTTCTTTCCGGTCAGCTCTTGTCTCAAAGCATCGGCATCGAATCGCCGCACGGGCTCCTGCGCGCAAACGCCAACCGCGCAAAATAGACCCACCGATAGAAGACATAGAGATAATTTCATACCGGCAAATTAGGCTATCGAGCACTCCGGTCGTAGGACGAACATGCGTCACATCCGGTCAAATTGTTTGGCTCGTCGCGCGATCTCATCCTCGTCGCATTTGGTTTTTTTAGACCGTGCAGGGTGTGCTCGAAGATTGCATCGACAAGATGACACGAATACGGCCGTATGCAGTATGAAATATACCTGACTTCGACCGAAAGAAAGATCATGGATATCTCCGGCCGCAAACCGATGACGACGCTTGCGGAGTTTTCGCGACAAATGCGCGTCAGCAGGACCACGATAGCAACGAATATTGCCCGCCTCAAAAAGATGCAATTCGTGAAACGAATCGGCTCGGATAAAAATGGATATTGGGCGGTTCAAAAAAGTATCAGTACCTTCGATCCGTCCTCTCGCTGACTGTCCTCAGCTGTTATTCCCATCAAACTTTTACGCAGACTGTAACCATGCAGCGCCTGGCTTTTCAGACGGCTGTCCAACCACTATTTTTTTAAAAAAAGGAGGTATACATGTATGGTTAGCCACCGATGCCCCAACTGCGGCTGCATCATGAGAAAGGTACGTCCGTCCCTCATCATCATCGATGGAATTGTCATTTGTCCCGACGAAACCGGAAATGAAAAGGTGAGCGTATGCGCAAACCCCGGCTGCCCTGTCGCGACCCAGGCTTAGACCGCCGCCGGCCAAAACCACCTGCGCAAACCTTCCCCGGCCCCACATCCGTATCCCATGACCCGTCTCAAATCCGTATCCCTATCCGGCCTCACGTCCGTAGCCGGCCTCACATCCCTTTCCCGTACCCGGCCTCACATCCCCTTCCCGTACCCGGTCCCACATCCCTTTCCCGTACCCGGCCCCACATCCCTTTCCGTACCCGGCCCCACATTCCCTACCCGCCTCAAATCCGTATCCCCGCGCCCCTACCCTTGAAGGCTCTGGGAATTGGCCGTATGCGGCCAATTCTTGGTTTTATGGTCTTATTGGACCTCAATATATACAATTATTGTATATAATTTCATACAAACTTACAATAATTATACGATCAAAGAAAATTAATTTTATGGCAAAAAGAGCGAGCAAGCAGGGGCTGATACAATTTCGAAATGACCTCGGTCTGCTGAAACAAAGGTATAGTAACAATGAAATCGCCGCACGACTCGGCATTAACCCGGCCAATCTGAGCAGTTATGCCACAGGCGCAAAAAACCCGAGCCAGGCAACGATCGATAATTTTTATAAAGAGTTTGGAGAAGAAATAAAGAATATGGACTATCAACACTCCCCGGATGACGAGCAACAATCGTTCGCCGCCGACTCGCAGGACAGCAGCAAATACCAACGCACCAATTCTGCCGATCATCAGTACGGCAATGGCCGCGAGACCCATGACCATCGCGACGACCATATCCAAACCCTGAAAAAAATGAATGACCATCTCATCGCTGCCAACCGCACGTCCGAACGCCACACCGGCGATGCATTGGCCATAGCGGCGGATGCTGTGCGCACCACAGCGGATGAAGTGAAAAACACTACCAGGCTGACCATCACCAACCAGCGGTTGGTCGGCTTCGTCCTTTCGCGCCAATCGATCCGGAGGAAACGCCGGCCCGGCGGCAACCCGTCTGCCGACGCATCAAGATCCCCCGACGCAACCTAGCTGCCCGAAGCGTACAGTCGCGCGACACATCCTGGCCCTCCGACGCAACACAATCTCCCGACGCAAACGTAGGCCCGGCGCATCACAGTCGCGCGAAACAGTCTCCCGGCACGCCCCACAGGCCGCGACCCTCTGATGCTCGTCACTTGCCGCTTCCTTCTTAGCCGCCGTTCAACCTGGGTTTCCTGTTTCTTTTCAAACGGGTTGACACCCGGATGCTTGCCCGCATCCGTAGCCGGTTTCGCGTGTTGGCCGTGCGCGTCCCCGCTCTCCTTGTCCTTCTTGCTCATAACACCTCGCTTTTCGGTCACCTGTGAAATTTTCATACCGCCTTCCTTCCCGTAAACAATTCCGGTGTTTAGTTGTATCATATAAGGATCACGGATCTTTAAAAATCAATCGTATGTCCACTGAAAAAGCAATTCTGGCCGGCGGGTGTTTCTGGGGAGTCGAAGAACTGATCCGCCAACTCCCCGGCGTCATCTCTACAACGGTCGGATATACCGGCGGCGACGTGCCCAATGCCACATATCGCAACCATGGCACGCACGCCGAAGGCATCGAGATCGTCTTCGATCCCGAGGCGCTGTCCTATCGCAAGCTGCTTGAATTCTTTTTCCAGATCCACGATCCCACCACCCGCAACCGCCAGGGCAACGACATAGGCACCTCCTACCGGTCCGCCATCTTCTATTTGGACGAGCAGCAGAAAGAGACCGCCGAGCACCTGATCGCAGATCTCAACGCGGCGCACGTTTACCGCGGGCCCATCGTAACCGAGGTCTTGCCCGCCGGGCCGTTCTGGGTAGCCGAGGAATTCCACCAGGACTATCTGCAGAAATATCCCAATGGTTACACCTGTCACTACATCCGCCCCGAATGGGCGCTGAAGACGCAAAAGCCGGAAAAGGCGGAGCAATAGATTCCAGCTCAACTAGCCCGGCACGCCAAAGACCACCGGCCCGTACAAATCCCGAAGTAATATTTCAAGACAGCAGCTTATTCCAAGGGATAGTCTTATCATTGAGATCAAATCTTTGCCTATGGTCCCAGACTTTCAAACCCTTATGCTGCCCTTTCTCCAATGGTGGCAAAATACTTAAAAGATTTAGGACTATAAATCAGCCGCTTATGAAGCAGGAATCGGAAATTTTAATTTACCAGTCCAAGGATGGCAACACCAAGGTTGATGCAAAAACGGACGGAGACACAGTCTGGTTAACGCTTAACCAATTGGCCGATCCTGTACCGCAAAAGGGAAGATTATTTTAAATCCAGAACTTATCAAGGCGCCAAAACCTTGTATTGAATATGTCGTGATCCATGAATTATGTCACCTGATCCATAAGCACCACACGCAACAATTTTTCAAATTACAATCCGACCTAGTGCCAGACTGGGAAAAATGGAAAAATAAATTGGAAACGTTACTGGCGTTACTGGTATAGTGTCCAGGCCGGCAAATCTCGAACTTTACCCCCTACCTTATCCCTCCATTCCTGATAATTTCCTTCACGGTCCGCTCCGCCACGTTGCCGGGTATCGCAAACGAATACCCCGTATAAACTCCCGTCGGCGTCGCCATCGCTGTAACGATGCCCACCACCTCTCCCGAAAGATCGACCAAAGGCCCGCCGCTATTGCCGAAATTGACGGCCGCGTCGGTCTGTATAAAAGCTTCCCCTGGATCGGTCCGGCGGTCGACGAGACCCGGGCGGGCCGGCCCGCGTGGGACAAGTCCCTGCCCTTTCGCACTGATGATGCCTGCCGTCACCGTAGTCTCCAGCGAAAATGGGTAGCCCACCGCCAGGACCCATTGGCCAACCTTGACATCGTTCGAATTTCCCCACAGCAGGAAAGGCAGACCTTCTGCGTCCACCTTCAAAACAGCCAGATCGGCGCCCGGATCAGACCCTACGAGCCTCGCCCGCAGCACCTTCCGGTTATTGAGCGTCACCTGGATATAGTCTGCTCCATCTACCACGTGGTGATTGGTGACGATATACCCATCCTCGCTGATGATGGTGCCCGATCCCGAAGTCTGCGCTGTTTCACCGATCGACGCGACGATATGCGCGGTCGCCGGAATGGCCTTGGACGCTGGGGCGCAAAAACTCTCGGGCACGGCGCCGGCCTCGAAACCACCGCCCTTGAAATAGTAATTGGTATACCGTACCGGCACGATCCGCTCGCGGCTGGCATAGAAAGAGGACCGGTGGTCGATGTATCGCTCGAAACCCCAGCCCGCTGCCGCCGCGGTCGCAACAATAAGCAAAACAAACCCGATTCTGCCGCGCATAAACCCGCGTTTGTCTAAATTTACGAACTTTTTCGTACAATCAACTTCCGCTCATGTAAATCCGCCGGCGAAACATCCTCTCCGCGCCCAAGGAATGCTTGACGGCTCAAAGTCGGTTCCCCCTCACTTCACCCAATCCTCCGGCCGCGCGCCGCGCGTCACCACCCTGGCCCTCAGATCGCTCAGTATCGAGTAGAGGCCAAAATACGTCCGGTTCACGTACAGCGAATGCCGCGACCCGCGCGCCACCTTCGATTCGCGCACCTCTTTGAGATTGGAAACATATTCCATGTAGTCGTAGATCTCGGCAAAATAGGATTCATCGCCGAAATCGAACTCGTCGCGCGTAAAAGGCAGTGTCAGCATATCGATCATTTTCTGGAACAGGCCCGAAAAGAATACAATCTCTTTTTCGGTATCCGTCGGATGGATCATTTCCAGGTTGGTATAGATCTCGCGCCGCCGTTTCTCGTCGCGCAGCACCTCCTTGTCGACGAGCAAAAAGTAGTTGACATAAAAATCTTCGGGTATCTCCTTGATGCATCCAAAATCGAACACCGCCACCGTACCGTCGTCGCGCATCAGGAAGTTGCCCGGGTGCGGATCGGCATGCACTTTTCGCAAGGCATGGACCTGGTACTGGTAAAAATCCCACAGCGCCTGCCCGATCTTGTTCCTTGCCTCCTGCGAGGGGTTTCGCTGAAGGAACTCGCGGAGGTGATACCCCGTAAGCCAATCCATCGTAATGATCCGGTCGCTCGACAGCTCGGGGTAATAAATTGGGAATACGAGGTTCGGAATATGCGCGCACTCACCCGACAGCTCCATCGACCGGCGAAGTTCGAGGCGGTAATCGGTCTCTTCCAGCAGCTTGCCCTCGATCTCGTCGAAATACTTGTCCATATCCACCTCGTTCATACCGACTATACGGATCGCAAACGGCTTGACGATACGCAGGTCCGACCGGACACTGTTCGCCACACCCGGGTATTGGATCTTGACAGCCAGTTCCTTGCCCCATTTCATCGCCTTGTGCACCTGTCCGATCGAGGCGGCGTTCGCTGCCTGCATGTCAAACCGGTCGTATAACTGCGACGGCGGCTTGCCGAGTGTCTTGATAAAGGTGTTGACGACCAGGGGTCCGGATAAGGGCGGCGCACTGTATTGCGACATCGCGAACCGCTCGGTATAGGCCTTCGGTAACATGCCCCGGTCCATGCTCAGCATTTGTGCGACCTTGAGCGCGCTGCCTTTCAGATTGCTCAGCGTATCATAGATGTCCTCCGCGTTGTCGGCATGCAGCTCTTCCCTGCTCGTCGACGGATCGATCAGTTTCCTGGTATAATGTTTCAGGTAATTGGTGCCGACCTTCAGCCCGGTCGCCACGAACCGCGTGGCCCGTTCTACCTTGCCCGTAGGGATGCTTGTCTGTTCTTTCATCGTTTGCCCCCTCTATTTCCCTGCGAACACGAATTTTCCAAAATCCAGGATACTGTCCAGTGTCCCCGAGCCGATCAGTTGGAAGCTCAGGTTCACCGCCTTTTCGATCGCCGCATCGGTCATTTCAAACCGCTCGCTGTCGTCCTTGATCCAGTAGCGGAGGACGAAAAGCGCCTGCGCCCAAAAACCGTGCACGTATTGGTCCGAGATGAATTTCCTTTCCTTGATCTCCCCGCTCTGGTAGCCCTCTTTGATGAGATCGCGGATATAGTCGTAAAAGCCGCGGCGGAAGGCCTCCAGGCGTTCGAAATGCGAGTCCGGCAGCAGGAACCGCTCGCGCTGCAACAGGATGTAGCTCCTGTTTTCCCGCAGTTGCTGGATCCACAGAAAATAGAAGGCGAGCAGCTTCTCGCGCACCGAATAGCCGCGGTAAACCTCGTCGTCCTTGAGTTTCAGTAGTGTTTCGTCGAAATACGAGCGCCAGATATCCTTTTCCAGCGCGTCGAAGGAGGCAAAATTATCGTAGAACGCGGGTTCCGGCAGGTCTATCTGCTGGCAGAACTGGTACACCGACACCGGTCGCTTCCCGTTTTCCAGCCAGTATCTTACATAC
The DNA here is from genome assembly GCA_035545215.1 of Puia sp. Classification (GTDB taxonomy): domain Bacteria; phylum Bacteroidota; class Bacteroidia; order Chitinophagales; family Chitinophagaceae; genus Puia. Next base: position 5,816 of record DASZYU010000115.1, on the reverse strand, counting down.
GCATCGCGGATGGCTTTCTTGTCCATGACAGAGGTTTTAGTACCAAACAATAACACCCCACCCCGCCCGATGTTCGGCCCAGTTGTAAAATTCCATATATTCAATGCTTAAATCGTCCAGTCCATGCGCCTGATCCCATGCCTTTTGGTGGCCGTCCAGATGTTACCATCCGGCAAATCCCTTTGTCAGGGTGTTCCGAATATGAATAAGTGGAGTCTGGGCGATCGCGTTGATCGACAGCCGTTGCGCGGGCACCCGAAAGAGGTCATCGAATATTCAGTCGTCGAGTCCGATTCTGGCCGTCCCGGTAACTGGAGAGCATTCTACATACGATACCGGTTCAATGAGGATGGGGACATGATATATCGGGGCAGTTACGTCAACGATAAGCTCGTTACAACCGACGAATTCCAATATGGGATCGATGGACTGCAAGGAAAGTCAACGGATTTTCAGGGCCATAGAACCGCCATCTTGCGATCGAGACCGTTGGGAAACCACGCCTATAAGACGGTCTCCACCGATTTCAACGGCAAAGTGACAGGATATATTTCAACGATACTCCAGGACGGGCGTGACCAGACGGCAGAAAAATACCACGATACGACGATGGCAGGCAAGCCTTTTTACATTGAGCATGACTATTTCGACACAGGCCGTCTCAGCCGGTCAGTCATTCGTTCGGCTGATGGCCGGGAAACCGTATTCCGCTTTTTCTACTCCCGATGGGATCAGCCCGATAGCATTCTTGTCTCGCTGGATACCGACTCCAGCGCGCGCCTCGTTCGTCGGGAGATATTCTTCAACAACGAGCATGGCAATCCGGGCAGGCGCTTGACGATCGAAGGGGAAGACACTACCGGCGACAATGAATATAAATACGAGTACGATACCAGGGGCAACTGGACCCGCCGGGTTGACATCAACCGCCTATACAAACCGCCGGCTAATTTCATCCCGCCTCTGCTAGCGATGCACCGGAAATTCATCTATTGAGGCATCGGCGGAAACGCCCACTATTTCAGCAATTGCTTCAGAGACCACTGGCGATCCCTCCGGATAGATTGCATGCCAGTGATGAAATCCGTACGCGGCATCCGACCCGGCATCGCTTCCAAACGGCGCATCATCCTCGATTGGGCTCCCAAAAAACGCGTCCTTCATTAGCGTCCTTGCCCGAGCGTGAACCGTCGCCAGCTAAAATTCAAATTTGCCCGTGGCGCGTTGCGCCATCCCTGCGAAGCCACAGCTAGACAGCGGCGCGGCAATAAACAGACAGCCTGGGGAAAATTGCCTTCGAAAGCAACACCGCCGTATGGTTCAAGGCTTTACAAAAGAAATGGTTCGACCACTAGCTCCCCGGCATCGGCGACGGGCATTTCGACGAAGCGAATTGTTTCCAGACCGGCACCAACGAATGGAAGACGTATAGCACCTGGCCGCCGAAAGAGGCCACCATCCGCAACCTATACGCCGCAGCCGACGGCCACGCGACCTTCGAAGCGCCCACTGCCGCGACCGGCTCGGTGAAATATGTGATGAAATAACCTTGAATCTCAAACCCTTTGTTGGCGAAAAAGGCGCAGTGTCTTTGCGAGCATCGCTATACTGTTTCTTTTCGGTGAATCCGCGGCCCACGACTCCATCTGCCTCCAATCAAGTTCATGGAGTGCGTCGTCATCTATCCGTATATCTTCGACCAGGAATTGCCGGCATGGCTTAACACCCCCGAAAATAACGCCTGCAGTGAATACGATCTTATCACAAAGAGCCTTTTCAGGCGAGGCCATCATCACCACCTGCCTGCTGGTCAGTTGGACGCTCTTAATGCCGAACGAATAGTACGGGAGAGGGGCGTGACGATAACTTAATCTTCCTATGGGAGTGACATACGTTTTAGTCCTTTTGACCGTAACCGAGCAGGTCTCATATACGCGTTCCGGGATGAGACCCCAATAGGAAAGCGCGGTTTCCAGGGAGATGTAGCTAGGACCATGCAGGTGATTGGCGGTCAGAACCGGCTCTGGCCCGCTGATGCTACTATTGCGGCCTGGGACAAACAGCCCATTCTTTACCCGAATTAGCGCTTGCTTTTTGACAAGTTGATTGATCTTACGGGCGGGGTGCCGGTAATCCCTCAGCATAAATTGCAAAAGTTGGCGGTTTAGCGGCGCCTCCGGAAAACCGCGAACCATTTCTTCAAAACCCTTTCCTGCCATATTTGAATCCTCAAATCGGATTTGGTCCGATCAAAGTTACCGGATTTGACAGATTACAGCGGGATCCCCGGACCCGTCAAGCAGGTCCCGCTCACTTTTTGCACACCCCGCAGGTCCCGCCCTCCTTAGCGCAATGCTTACAGTATTTGCAGTTCTTACAGGCCATGCAATTCTTCGCGCCCGTGCATGTCGCATAGCTGTGTGTGTAAGTAAGAAACGTAAAAGACAGCAAAAGAACCGCCACGGCCTTGGATTTTTACCTGTACAGAGTCTTTAATTTTGATTCAGAAAGGAAGCTCTTTATTATGCAAGGCAACTATGAAAAGTTCTGCAACTTGAAGCCAGTGCTTTACAGAGCAGTATTTTCCGCCGAGTGAATGGAACATCCGGGTAGTTTATTTATTTCCCCCTATACGGTCTATTCCTCTATTTACGGTATATTTATTCTATGAGAAAAATTCCTCTGCTTGCTATCCTTCTGAACGTCGCCTTCCTGGCCCTCACGAGCCCATCCTTCGCCCAAACCGGAGCGCCCGTCCGTTATCATAAGTCCACCGCCATGATCCCCATGCGCGACGGCATCAAACTCTTCACGGTCATCCTTACGCCCGTCGCCGCGACGAGCCCATCGGCCCCGTCTGGCCCTTCAGCGAACAACCCTTCCAATCCCGCGAATAACCCGACGAACCATCCCAGGCCATCCGCATCCTCCCCCATCCTTATCGAACGCACACCTTACGGTGCCGACATTCCGATCCCGACCGACTCGAATTTTATTATGCCAAACGGCTTCCCGTATTACAACATGGCGGAAGAGGGATACATCTTCGTCATTCAGGACATCCGCGGCAAATACAAGAGCGAAGGAACCATGCAGATCCATCAGCCCCTCATTCACGAAACCCATCCCGGCGCGGTCGATGAGAGCACCGACACCTGGGACGCCGTCGACTGGCTGGTGAAGAATGTACCGGACAACAACGGCAAAGTCGGCATCACGGGGATATCCTATCCGGGCTGGCTGGCGCTGGTCGGCTCGGTCGACCCGCATCCGGCGCTGAAGGCGGCTTCCGAGCAGGCCTGCATGGGCGATCTCTTTCTCGGCGACGACTTCCACCACAACGGGGCCTTCCGCCTCAGCTACGGGATGGAATACTCTTACGAAGTCGAGCACGACAAAACGACCGACAGCGAGTTTCCTTTCCCGCAGTTTGATCTGTATGATTGGTACCTGAAGCTCGGCTCGCTCAAACACGTCAACCAGCTGTATTTTCACGGAACGATCCCCACCTGGAACAACTTCGTGGCGCATCCGTCGTATGACAGTTTCTGGCGCACCAACTCGACGCTGAGTTATGTGAAGTACCCGCAGATACCGCAGTTGCATGTCGGCGGGTATTATGACCAGGAGGATCTCAATGGGCCGCAGTTGATGTATGCGGCGATGGAAAAGCGCGACACGTTCAATCGAAACTACATCGTCCTCGGCCCCTGGTATCATGGCGAGTGGGCTAGCCGCAAAGGCGACAGCCTGGGGAAAATTGCCTTCGAAAGCAACACCGCCGTATGGTTCAAGGCTTTACAAAAGAAATGGTTCGACTACTGGCTCCGCGGCATCGGCGACGGGCATTTCGACGAAGCGAATTGTTTCCAGACCGGCACCAACGAATGGAAGACGTACAGCACCTGGCCGCCGAAAGAGGCCACCATCCGCAACCTCTACGCCGCAGCCGACGGCCACGCAACCTTCGAAGCGCCCACTGCCGCGACCGGCTCGGTGAAATATGTGAGTGATCCCGCAAAACCCGTCCCCTACCGCCCGCAGCCGATTGAGGCGACGTATGGCAAAGGCAGCCGTTGGCGGACCTGGCATGTGGATGATCAGCGATTTGCCTATTCCCGCCCCGATGTCGTCAGCTTTACCCTCGACTCTCTCACCAACGATCTTACCGTCACCGGCTCGATCATGGCGCATTTGTGGGCGAGCACCACGGGCACCGACGCCGACTGGATCGTCAAACTCATCGACGTATACCCGAACTGGGATCCCAAAAACTATGCAATGAGTGGCTACATGTTGCCGGTCGCGATGGAAGTCTTCCGCGGCCGTTTCCGTCGGGGCTTCGACAAACCCACGCCCCTCATCCCCAATCATCCCGAGGAGTTCATCATCCCCCTCCACCAGATCAACCACGTGTTCCGCCGCGGCCACCGCATCATGATCCAGGTCCAGTCGACGTGGTTCCCCGTCATCGATCGCAACCCCCAGCGCTACGTGCCCAATATCTTCGAAGCCCGCGACTCCGACTTCATCAAGGCGGAGCAGACCATCTACTTCGACCGCGCCCACCCGACGCATATCGAGCTGCCAGTCATGAAATAAGGCACCAACTGTGCGGCCCTGACTTCCATCTAACTTCGCTAATCTGCCGTTTTTAGTGGAATTCATAACACCTGGCGATTATTCCCGACCGCACTTGATCTTGAAACCTATGACCAGTAAAGGCCAGAAATACCCCAATATTAAAGATCTGTGGTCACATTAATGTATTTCAACATGTCAAAATAGGTGTTTTAACCGTGAGGTATCATTTGAAAACAACCTATATTCCGGCCGAAACTAAGCGTGTAGATTGACAACCTTACTACCTTTTCTCAAATGGCCAGGCGGCAAACGCTGGTTCGTGCGTAAACACTCCAGCCTACTACCCCATAAGTTTAATCGGTATATTGAACCCTTTCTAGGAAGTGGAGCGGTTTTTTTCCATTTACAACCGCAGAATGCATTGTTGGGAGACATAAACCCCGAGTTAATTTGCGCTTATCAGGCACTTAAAACAAATTGGCGCTTCATAAAAAGAAGCCTTGAGTATCACCACCGAATGCATTCGTCGAAGCATTACTATTACGTAAGAAATAATATCCCCACTTACTTAATTCAGCAGGCTTCAAGAATGATATACCTGAATCGAACCTGTTTCAATGGTATCTACCGAGTCAATACAAATGGGCAGTTCAATGTACCAATAGGTACAAAAACGGATGTGATATTGAAATCCGATGATTTTGAAGCATTTTCTCAATTACTCGTAAACTCTGAAATCCGCAACGCTGATTTTGAAGATTTGATAGACGAGGCACGTGAAAATGACTTTATTTTCGCTGATCCACCTTATACTGTTCGCCACAACCTGAATGGCTTCATTAAGTACAATGAGAAGCTTTTTTCATGGCAGGACCAAGAAAGGCTAGCTAATGCGTTATTTAAAGCGAAAAATAGAGGCGCAATAATAGTTTCTACGAATGCTAATCATTCCTCTATTCGTCAGTTATATACAGAACATGGATTCGCCCTTCAAATAGTATCAAGGTTTTCATCGGTATCGGCCACCCCTGAACATCGAAAGCAGTTTGAAGAACTCGTTATCCTATCAAACCCCAATCAGCAGAATCATGATTCCACAATCGCTTCAGAATTTAGTTAATACTTCTTCAATTCAAGGGAACCCACTTGAAAGCCTCCGCACGTTCTTGGAAAATGAAGCCAGAATGGAGACTGGTAAATTCATCGACAGGATGCGATTTGTCGGATATGTA
>DASZYU010000114.1:0-13316 GCA_035545215.1 Puia sp. | reverse complement strand
TCGCCAGGTCGTTGTTGGCATAGATCGCGATCACGTCTCCCGGCCGGCGGGGACCGATCACGTAGTTCAACTTGACCCCGCTGACCTTCTCGAATGCGCGGATCGCCTCCAGCACGGTCACCCCGTTGCCCGTGCCCAGGTTGTACACCTCCGCGTTCTTTACACTTTTCCTGTCGATCATATACTGCAGCGCCAGGGTATGCGCGTGGGCTATATCGCTGACATGGATAAAATCGCGGATACACGACCCATCACGCGTCGGATAGTCGTCCCCGAAAACGGTCATTTGAGGCAAACGGCCGATGGCGGTTTGCGTGATCACCGGGACGAGATTGGAAGGTTTGCCGACGGGCAGTTCGCCGATCAGGATGCTCGGGTGCGCACCCACCGGGTTGAAATAACGCAGCAGGACGCATTTCGTCTTGTTCGTCGCCTTCGAGAATTCGTTGATGATCTGTTCTCCCATTTGTTTGGTATACCCGTAGGGAGATTCGGCGGGTTTCGGCGGCGTCAGTTCCGTCACGGGTATCTCGTCCGGATTGCCGTATACCGTGCAGGAAGAAGAGAAGACGAAGGAGGGGATGTCGAATTCCTGCACACATTTCAGCAGGTTGATCAGTGACATCAGGTTGTTCTCGAAATACATCAGCGGTTGTTCGACGGATTCGCCCACCGATTTATAAGCTGCGAAATGGATGATGCCTTCGATATGCTCGTTTTCCTGGAAGATGGCGCAGGTATCGTCATAATTGCAGAGGTCCACCTTGTAGTTCTTTACTTTTTTGCCCGTGATCTTTTCCACTCCCTCGAGGATCCGCGCGGAGGACCGCACATTGTTGTCGACAGAGATGACCTCAAAGCCGCTGACGATCAGGTCGACGATCGTGTGGGATCCTATATATCCGCACCCGCCGGTGACAAGGATTTTTTTCATACTATGAACGAAGATTTACGAATGAATTAGATTGACAAGGTATTGCCCGTATCCGCTCTTGAGCAGGGGCTGGGCTATCTTTTCCACCTGTTGCCGGTCGATGAAACCTTTGCGCCACGCGATCTCTTCTATACACGCGATCTTGATCCCCTGGCGTTGTTCGATCACCTGCACGAACTGGCCGGCCTGCATCAGTGAGTCGAACGTTCCCGTATCCAGCCAGGCCGTCCCCCGGTCGAGGATGGAGACGGTCAGCTTCCCCTGGCGCAGGTACTCTTTGTTGACGTCGGTGATCTCGTATTCCCCCCGCGCCGAAGGTTTCAGTTGTTTGGCAATGCCCACGACCGTGTTGTCGTAGAAGTAGAGACCCGGCACCGCATAATTGCTCTTTGGTTTCGCGGGTTTCTCCTCGATGGAGATCGCTTTGTTGCTCGAATCGAACTCGACGACGCCATACCGTTCCGGATCACTCACCTGGTAGGCATATACGATACCGCCATCCGGCTTCGTGTTCTTTTCCAGCTGTTTACCCAGCCCGGCGCCGTAAAAGATGTTATCGCCAAGCACAAGCGCGACCGAATCGTTTCCGATAAACGATTCTCCGATCACGAAGGCCTGCGCCAGGCCGTTCGGCAGCGGCTGCTCGGCATAGGTGAAAGACAAGCCCAGCTGCGACCCGTCCCCGAACAATTTCCTGAACAGTGGAAGATCGTGCGGCGTGGAGATGATCAGTATCTCCCTGATCCCCGCCAGCATCAATGTCGACAATGGATAATAGATCATGGGCTTATCGTACACCGGCATGATCTGTTTACTGATGGCATAGGTTATTGGATGTAGCCTCGTTCCCGATCCGCCCGCCAAAATGATTCCCTTCATAGCTGTCTATAGGTTTTTGAAAATCGTCGAAAGTTAGAAAAATTATGGCAACCTGCAATATTCCGCCACAGCCCGGCGGTCTCCCTTCTTCCGCTTCTCCGTTTACCGCACAAGGTTAACGATAAAATAAACGACGGCCGCCAGCAAGGCGCTCACGGGGATGGTAAGGACCCAGGCCCAAAGCAGGTTGATGGTCACTCCCCACCGCACCGCGGATAGCCGCCGGGTCGCGCCCACGCCCATGATCGAGCCTGCGATCGTATGCGTGGTACTGACCGGGATGCCCAGTTTATCGGATATGAAGAGCGTAACCGCGCCCGCGGTCTCCGCGCTCACACCCTCCAGCGGCGTCACCTTCGTGATCCGTGTCCCCATGGTCTTTACGATCTTCCAGCCACCGCTCATCGTGCCCAGCGCGATCGATGTAAAACTGGCCAGCGGCACCCACATATTCGAATCGATGAACTGTTTGAACGTCAGGTCGTGCCCCGTCGATTTCGCATACCAGATCATGGCCGCCCCTATGATGCCCATTACCTTTTGGGCGTCATTGCTGCCGTGGCCGAGGCTCAGGAGTGCCGAAGACAACAGCTGCAACCGGCGGAACCAGTTGTCCGCCCGGTATGGATTGGCCCTTCTGCAAACGTTCATGATGATCAGCGTGGTGACGAACGCGACCACCATCCCGATCAGGGGGGCCAGGAAGATGAAGAAGAACGTGGGCACGACCTTGGAATAGTTGATGACATCGATCCCGTTGCGGCTGATCGCTCCGGCATGCGCCAGCGCTGCGCCCATGAATCCGCCGAGCAGCGTATGCGAGGAGCTCGAGGGGATGCCGAACCACCAGGTGAGCAGGTTCCAGCAAATCGCGGCGATGAGGCCGGAAAAAATGACGTCCAGGTTGATGAATTCCGCATGTACCGAGCTGGCGATGGTATTGCCGATCCTGAACTCTTTTATTACATAGCGCGCGATAAAAAAAGCGGCGAAGTTGAAGAGCGCCGCCCACAGCACCGCCTGGAAAGGCGTTAGCACCTTCGTGCTGACGATCGTTGCAATGGAATTGGCGGCATCGTGAAATCCATTGATGAAATCGAATACGAGGGCCAGTACGATAATGATCACTAAAAAGGTCATGCGGTTCGGGCGTGTTTAGGTTCAGGCGTATTTGATGATAATGGATTCGATGACATTCGCCGCATCCTCGCATTTGTCCGTCACGATCTCCATTACCTGGTAGATCTCCCGCTTCTTGATGACCTCTTTGGCGTCCGGCTCCAGCTCGAACAACCGTTCGATGCTCAGATCGAAGATGTCATCCGCCTGATTTTCGATGCTGTTGACCCTCACGAGCGCATCGGTGATCTTCCGCATGTCGCGCATGTTGCGCAACTCCTTTACCGCGCACTGGATCTGGGCCGTTCCCTGCTCGATGAGGTCGGCCAGCTTCTGGATACCCATATCGTTCGGGTTCACCTTGTAAAAGTTGATCTTTTTCGTGGCCGCATAAACATAGTCGCAGATGTCGTCCAACGCGCTGGCCAGGTAGTGGATATCCTCTCGATCGAACGGGGTGATGAAATTCCGGCCGAGCTCGGTAAAGATGCGGTGGGTGAGATCGTCGTTCACGTGTTCCTGATCCTCGACCTGGGTGGTGATCGCCGATCGTTTGTCGATATCCGGCTCAGCGACCACTTCCTTCATCAGTCGCCCCATCCTTCCGACGCTGTCCCCTACCTGTTCGAATAACGAATAGAATACCCGGTCTTTAGGGGCGAACAACTGCAAAAACGATTGGAACGCCATGCGCGAAATTTGCGCAAATTTAGCACTATTCGGCCATTTCTCCAGAGGTGGTTTTTGCCGGGCGGCCCGGCCGCCGGACGGCCCGCGGGACCCTATCGTGCGGATGTGCCGGGCGCCATGCCTGCCGGCGGCAATGCGGGTTGGGCCACGGGTATCGGGATCGCTCTTCCGGGCGGATGTCCGGGCATGGGAGGATCGCCCAACAGGCCCGATATCGTCGGGGCGATCTGTTTCTGGTAGACCTGGTCTTTGTTCCGCAGTTCTCCGCCCGGCCGAATATCCCCGCCGAGGACCGCCATCCAAACGTCGCCGGAGCCCCCGGCCCAAAACCCATGCGTAGTCCACTTATTCGGTTTCCGCCCCCTGCCGTGATCGGTGGTGATCAGGAAGGTCGTATTGTCCTTATAATACGGATCCGTCTGGACCTCGTACCAAAGGTCGGCGATCATCCGGTCTATGTCTGCAGCCTGTTGCAGATAGAGATCATACCTTCCCTGGTGCGCGCATTCGTCCGTCTCGCCGAAGGCCAGGAAAAGGACAGAAGGATGATGGAGGGCGATGTATTCCCGCGCGCTGAGAAAAGTCAGCTGATCGTGACGGGTTTTGGAAGGACGCATCGTCGACGACACACTGTCGATCAGCGCGGCCGTCGGATCGTCTTTTTCCGCCAAAGGCGCATAACCGCTGTTGATGGGCAGCCTGCTGCGGCTTTCATTCAGGATATAGGGGAAAACGTTCCAGGAAGTAAAGATCGCGACCTTGCCATGGAATTCGGGGCTGCGGTCGAGCCATTCCAGGACGCTGACGTTCTTGTTATTGACCGGCAGGTTCGGACTGCAGATCGCATTCGTATGACCCGTAAGGATCTCATTGTACCCGGGATACGAGATCTTATAAAAGTTGCTGACGTTTACATCGTTTCCAAAGAGGCGGTTCCCGTAAAGCCGGCCTTTTTCCGCGATGGTGTTCCAAAAAAAGGGCAACAATTTTTTTCGCCTCCCCTCCGCCGTGCTGTCCCAGTACGACGCGCGGGTCAGCGCCGTGTCGCGGACATAGTCGGTATTGCCAATGAGCAGCGGGTCGGCCCCGGTGAATACTTCCTGCCACCGGAACCCATCGATGGTGATGATGAACAGGTGCCTCGTGGTCGCGGGACGTTGAGCGGTAAGCGGGACAGCGAAGAGGATTGCTGCCAGCAGCGGGAGGATAAATTTCATTGTAATGGGTTTGCCAAAAATAGAGCGGGCTTGTGACCGCATGATTATTAAAAGATTAACTTATTATTACATAACTTCGACGCCCAAAAGCGCAGCATGCCTCTTCTGAAATGGCTGGATCATCTCGACCGATCGATGTTCCGTCTGGTCCAACATGGCAGTTCACCTTTCCTCGACTGGCTGATCCCTCCGCTGCGTGACCCCTACATCTGGATACCGCTGTACGCGTTCCTTTTGTATTACTGTTTTCGCGCGGCCGGCGAAAGTGTCGCGGGCAGCGCGGGTCTGCAGGACAAGCATAGACGAAGCAGTATCCGGATTGCACTGATCTTTATCGTTCTCAGCGTGGCAACCGTTGCGCTTACCGACAGCGTGACCGCACAGCTGATGAAGCCGTTGTTCGGACGCCTGCGACCTTGTCATGACCCCGAAATGCAGCCGCTGCTGCGTAACCTGGTCGGCTGCGGCGGTCTGTATTCCATGCCTTCCAACCATGCCGCGAATCATTTCGGGCTGGCCGCCTTCTGGTATTTTTCGATACGGTCGATGAACGGGAGAAAATGGGTATGGTTATGGTTTTGGGCGACGGTCGTCTGTTATGCTCAGGTGTATGTGGGCAAGCATTATCCATTCGATGTCCTGGCCGGCGCCGTGTTCGGCACGCTGACGGGCTGGTGCGCGTCGAGGTCGTTCGTCTACTGGAAGTCTAAACGCGATCCACGGCCGGGAGGCAGTTCCTCTTGATACCCCAAACCAACCGGGAGGGCTGGGAAACATTCCTGCAAAAATGGTTCATCCCGCTGTTGCTCATCGCTATCGTGATAAATGCAGGTGGTCTGATCATCCCTATCCTGGAGCCCGATGGTTCGCTGTATGCCACGATCTCGAAGGTCATCGCGCATACGGGTGACTTCATCGACCTGCGCATCGAAGGAAGGGACTGGCTGGATAAACCGCATTTTCCCTTCTGGATGGCCGCGATCAGCATGCGCATTTTCGGCGCTACCGGTTTCGCATATAAATTACCCGCGCTGCTGTTCTGGGCTGCCGGCGCCCGCTATACCTGGAAATTCGCACTTTCGCTCCACGGCAAAAGCGTGGCGCAGCTGTCGACGCTCATTTATGTATCGGCAGCACACCTGGTGATCTCCAATAACGATGTCCGTGCGGAACCGTATCTGACCGGCCTGATCATCGGCTCCGTGTACCATTTCTATAAGGCGTCGCGCACGAGGCCCGGCCGGCACCTCCTCATCGGCTCTCTCCTTGCCGGCTGCGCCTGTATGACCAAAGGACCCTTCGTGCTCATTACGATCGGGTCCGGGTTCATCCTCGATTGGATAATCACGAAGGATTGGCGGCAGTTTTACAACATCCGCTGGTGGATAGCCATCGTATTGACCGCGCTGTTCACGTTCCCCGAACTCTATTGTCTTTACTTGCAGTTCGATCTGCACCCCGACAAGCTGGTGTTCGGACGAACCAACGTATCGGGCATCCGTTTTTTCTTCTGGGACAGCCAGTTCGGCCGCTTTTTCAATACCGGCCCGATCAAAGGGAGCGGCGACCCGTTCTTCTATTTCCATACGCTGCTATGGGCCTTTCTGCCCTGGTCGCTGTTGTTGTATGCGGCGATCGCCCGTCACCTGCGGCGCGGTCGCGATTGGATCAGTCTCGGCGCCGCCCTGGCGAGCTTTGTGGTTTTCTCGTTGTCGCGATTCCAGCTGCCGCACTACCTGAACATCCTTTTCCCGTTCTTTGCCATCCTGACCGCTTCCTGGCTCTATGGGATCGATCGTCCCCGGACGCAAAAGATCGTACGGATCGTTCAGGATGTCATCAGTATATTGCTGCCGTTGCTGGTGCTTGCGCTATGCTGGTTCTTTCACTTCGATCGCTGGCCCCTGGTGATGATCGGGATCGTTGCACTGGCAGTGTTTCCCTTCCTGTTGTTCCGCGGGCCGCTGGTTGCCGGCTCCATCGCCCGCAGTTTCTGGATGGCGATGCTGGTCTTCGCTTTCGTCAACTTTATCGTCTATCCCACGATCCTTCGATACCAGGCTGGAACGCAGGCAGGACGCTGGTTGAACCACTCGACGGTCACTACCGATACCGCCTACCTGCTGACCGAAGCGCCGGTGGATTATTCCTTCGAGTTCGACTGCAGCCGGCCGGTCATGCGCATACCGGTTGACAGTCTTCGTCGGTTGACGCAAGCAGGCAAAACCGCGCTGGTCTTCGCACCGGATTCGTTTTCCGATACGCTCGCATTGCACGGGATGACGACCTCTTCGCTGCACCGGTTCCCGAACTTCCACATCAGCCAGCTCACGGGAGAATTCGTGAATTACCGCACCCGTGCTTCCGCGGTCAGAGAGTGGTCGTTGTTTGCCGTCTCCTCCGATCATGCTAGGCCTTAAGCTGTTGCAACAGCTTCCGGGCGTGGTCGGATTTTTGCAGGCGGTAACCGAAAACCACCTATGAGCGTTCAACCCTTCACGATCTCGGTTTCCCCCCTTGTCATCGAAGACCTGCGCGAAAGGCTCGGAAGGACCCGGTGGCCCGATGAGATAAGGGACAGCGGATGGCAGTATGGGACCAATCTGTCCTATCTGCGCGATCTGTGCACACATTGGGGGCACGGGTTCGATTGGAAAGAGCAGGAAGAGGCGCTGAACGGGTGGAGTCACTTTCGCGCCCCCGTCAACGGCGTGGGTTTGCATTTTATCCGTGAAAGAGGAAAGAGTCATCGCACGCTGCCTTTGTTGCTGATCCATGGCTGGCCGGATTCATTCATCCGGTTCCTGCAGCTCATCCCGCTGTTGACCGCGGAAGGACCCGACGGGCTGTCATTCGACGTGATCGTTCCTTCGATACCGGGTTTCGGGTTCTCCGACCGGCCGATGGACCCCGGAATGACCACCGAACGGATCGCCCGTCTCCTGACCCACCTGATGAAGGATAAGCTGGGTTATACCCGGTGGATCTGCCACGGGGGTGATTGGGGCAGCAGCATAGCCATGCAGATGGGCCGGATGTTCCCCGACCGCCTGTTGGGCATTCACCTGACCGATGTGCCCGCCTGGAATATCACCGACCCGAGCGCACTCGGGGAAATGAGCCCGGAAGAGAAAAGATACATGGATTCGGTGCAGCAGTGGTACCGGTCGGAGGGTGCATACGGCATGATCCAGTCCACCAAACCGCAGACGCTGGCCTATGCCATGAACGATTCGCCGATCGGGCTGGCCGCATGGATCATCGAAAAATTCCACGCATGGACCGGTCATCCCGCCGACCTCGAAAAAATATTCACGAAAGACCAGTTGCTTACCAATCTGACGATCTACTGGATCACCCAGACGGCCGGGTCTTCTTTCCGGTTGTATTACGAGACCCTCCATCACCCCTCATCGCTGGCGGCCGGCAGGATCGAAGTACCTGCAGGCGTTTGTATAGCACCGAAGGATTTTGTCCCCGTGCCGAAAGCTTTTGCGCAGCGCGTCCTGGATGTGCGGCAATTCACCGAAATGCCGGAAGGAGGGCATTTTCTGGCGATGGAACATCCCAGGGCGCTGGCCGACGACCTGTTTCGGTTTACCGCTGCCCTTCACGTGCCGGAGCATCATGAACCCGCAAGACCACTGCGCTTTTAAATACCGGCGCACCACTGTGCCGCCTGGTGCTTCCGCGGTCAGCGGGCTGCCGCATCGCCGATATGCCCCGGGCGCTTCCTCGTTCAGTGGACCGTTGCCTTCCGATACGCATGCCGGCCGCCCTAATTCTCGTGTTCGTCCGCGCTCGGTCCATAACTTCCCGGTATCGGTATGTCCAGCAGCCGTAGAAAGACGCCCAACTGCGCGCGGTGGTGTACGATCTGTGAATAGGCCATCCGGACGATCTCGCCCTTGGTAGCGACATGATAGACTTCGCTGCCGTTCCGCAGCGTCCAGTTCTCCTCCAGGACGTCCTCGCTTGCATCCGCGAGATGCGACCGGCCGTCGGCGAGTGACTTTTCGAAGTAATCGAGAAGTTCGGCCGTGTTATGGACTTCCTCCTGTTTGTAGGGGTTGGCGGCAAAGTCGAGACCGTCGGTCGTCACAGCCATCGTGATCCAACCCGGTAACTCGGCGATGTGGGTGGCTAGCTGTTGTACGGTCATGCTCTTTTTATGCGGTTGCCAGGAGAAATAGGCGGTCGGAACGCGTTCCAGCATTTTGCGGGTGGTCTGGGCTTCCTGCTCCAGTTCTTTTAACAGCGGTTTGATCGTTGACATAAAATTGGTTTTATGACCCAAAGTAACCGCCGGCAGGTGACAGCCTTATGTCAGGAGGGTCGCGCGGGCAGGCAAAAAACTTAACATTGGGATGATTATTTTAATATTAAATTTATGTTATCACATTATCAATAAACAACATTTATTCGTATGAATCAGGAAACCGTGCATCCTTCCACCCTGGACAAAAAACAGGTTCGTAAGGAGATTGGGGACAAACTGGCGGGAGCGCTGGCCGACTACAAACAGGAGCTGGGCGAAAAAAAACTGGCCACGCACGTCCGGAAGGTCAGCAAGCTGATCAGCCGCGATCTGATGAAGATAAACAAGAAACAAAGAAGGAACGGCAAGAAGGCAGCCCTCAAGCCGGCCGGAAAGACGAAAAAGACAAAGAATAAAAAGGTGGCCGCCAAAGAGCCGCCGAAAGAGACGGTATAAGGTCCCGGCCCCTGCAAATACGCTTCGGGCGCAATGGTCGATGAGATGGCCCCCATTTTTAATCGCGGAGGGTCATTTTTATTTAACACCGGTATGTCAACCCGGAGCGGGCCCGTTTGTTAACTTACACACACCAAATCATCTAACCATGGCCAGCTACGGAGAATTAAAGCCCAGTACCTACTACCTGATACAGGTGGACGAGGAGTCGGACATCGAATTGGTCTCGGTGATCCTTCATACCAGGGAAACGGTCCTGCTGCGCAGTTTCCTGCCCACCGCCGAAGATTTCTTTAAATACCAGGACGACAAGATCTTCCGGCTGGTCGAAGAAGTGGACGAGGAGACCGCCCGGCAACTCGAAAGCCTGTATCCGCCGGCGAGCGAAGAGGAATACTACGAGGAGCAGGAGGAGGAATGATCCTGCCGTTCAGAAGTTCCAAACGATAACCAGCAGTACGAACGCCGTGATCACGGCGTACAGGTAGTCCTTTTCCAGGATATACCCAAAGATCGAGAACACGATCCGGGCAATGGGCGTGGCGATCAGGACAAGCAGGCCAATCTGTATCAGTGCCCGCCCTTCGCCGTGCAGCATCGCCTGCCACATCAGCGCCGGCTGTCTCATTTGGTCCGGTTCACCGCGGAACGCGTGATACTGCGGGGCCTGGCCGCCGTGACGCACGAGATAGACGACTCCACCTGTCAGGACGATCACCGATGCAGACAGCACGCCGTACCGTAACAGCTGACCAATGATTTTCTTGAGATCGGCGTCCCTCATCTTTATTGCCATGTTCAGATATTGTGTGCAAATCCGTTATAGATCATTTCCGCGGCGAGCACCAGGATCACCAGCGCAAACAGCGTCTTCAGACGGCTGGTCCTGGCCGACGTGAGTATCCGCGACCCCGCAAAGGCCCCCGCCAGTACGCCCAGGACGACGGGCATGGATAGACCCGGATCGATATAGCCGCGCTTCAGGTAGATGCCGACGCTGGCCGCCGCGGTCACGCCGATCATGAAATTGCTGGTGGTCGTCGAAACCTTGAAAGGCACGCGCATCACGTTATCCATCGCGATCACCTTCAACGCTCCCGAACCGATCCCAAGCAACCCCGAAATGATGCCCGCGATATTCATCATCAGAAAACCGCCGATGACGTTCTTCACGAAATAAGGTTGTTCGCCATCCGGCGTGGGGAAGCTGCTGTTCAACCGCAATCGTTTGGACAGCCCACCGGGCTCGCCTGTCAGAACAGGGTCCGCCAAATGCACGAAAGACAGGATGGCTGAGAAGATCAACACCAGCCCGAACAGGATGGCGATCAGGGAGGTGGACAGCCAGGTTGCCAGCCAGGCGCCCACGATAGCGCCGACCGTCGTAGCCACCTCGAGGAACATGCCCAGGCGGATATTGGTGATGCCTTCTTTCACGTATGCCGCGGCTGCTCCGGAAGAAGTGGCGATGACGCTGACCAGCGATGCGCCGATCGCGTAATGGATGTCGACTTTGAATACCAGGGTCAGCAACGGGATGATCACCACGCCCCCGCCGAGGCCGGTGAGCGAACCCAGCAAGCCCGCCACCAGCGCCCCCGTGAAAATAACAGCTGTAAAAACGACGACGGTCATCGGGAAATGATTTGACCGTGCAAAGATAGCGGAACGGCTGACGGCAATTTGGTCTTTCTCCTGACATTATGCGGCAAAATATGCGTATTTTTAGGGGTCCTTTACACTCCGGTAAGCGGGACAATTTATGAAAGCGCTTGCGATGAACAAATGGAACAATACGGTCCTGCAATGCCTGTTCGGCATCGCCTCGCTGATCCTTTTTGCCCCGCAGCTCTCTTATAAATTCTATGTCTGCGCCAACAGCCCTTCCTGGACGTCCGGCACCCATTTTCGGGCGACGGCGCATCAGGTGAGGGTGCAGGCGTCGTCCATCGCCGACGAGCACTGCCGGCCGCTCAGCATCGACAAGCGGTATGATTGGAAGCACCTGTTCGCCCTGCCGCCCGCCCGGTCGGTGGCGGCTGCCTTGCGTCGGAACGGACCGGCGCGCATTGCCGGCCCCGTGCCCGCTCTCTACCCGGGCTTCCGGTCGGCCGGTCCGCCAATGAGAGGACCTCCCCGCTTGTCCAATCTATCCTGATCCTCCGTTAATCTGCTTTTATCACACCTAAATCAGACAGTGAATGTCTTCTGTATGTCTATGACCGACTATCATCCAAAAACCCAAAAGGATCTCGAACAGTTGCGCGGTGAGCTGTTCCATATGATCCTGTTCTCTATGGCCTGGTCCATCATCGGCGAATATGCCCTCAACTTCCGCGACTTTTCGATCGGAGTCGGCTTCACGCTCCTCGCAGTCGTTTGCCTCGCGCTGTATTCGATCAGGCTGTACGATATGGAAGACGAATTGGAAGAAGGCGACGATCTGGCGGAGCCGGCCCTGTTCGCCACGCGCAAACACCGGAAAAGCGACCGGCTTTACGCGCTGATCCTCATCTTCGAAGGTATCGCCATCCTGATAACGTGGAGCATACTGCTCAAAAGGGGCCATGACAACTGGGTGATCCCTGGATTCGCGGCCGTCGCAGGGTTGCATTTTTTCCCGCTCGCAAAGGTGGTCGGTTTGCGATCCTATCATGTGCTCGGGGCCTGGATCTGTGCGCTGGCCGTAGTCGGATACCTCCTCGTGAACAGCGGAAGGCTGGAAGTGCAGTATGTCAATGCGCTGATCGCGTATGGCTGCGCGGCCGGAGCCCTCATCGACGCCGTCGTCATCACGCTGCGGGCGAAAGCCATGTTTCCACGCTATCGTTCCCGCTGGCGATAGAGATAAAAAAACCCCCGCCGGAGGGCGGGGGTTACTGTTACTTCATTACTTTATACTGGCGCCTTCTTTGATCTCGTCGTTCGCATTGGCGATCACTTCTTCTCCGGGCGCTATATCGCCCACGATCTCCACCTTATCGCTGTTCTCGTTGCCGGTGGCAACGTCGACCCTGACCGCTTTTCCATCCCGGACGACGATCACATACTTCCGCTCCGTCGAGGTAACGACGGCCGACTTCGGCACGGCGAGCGCATTGGGATTGCCCTTGGAATCGAAGACGACATCGGCATACATGCCGGGCGTGAGCGCCTCGTTCTTGTTATAGACGTCGAGCTCGACCCGCTCGCTGCGCATCTGCTGGTCGATGTTCATCGAGACGCGGCTGATCCTTCCGGTGAACCTCTTGCCGGGGTACGCACTGAGATAGAACGAGGCGCTATCCTTCGTGTTCAGACTGCCCGCGATGCTTTCCGGTATGTCCACCTGCAAACGCAGGTGGTCCACCTCTTTGAGTTCGAGCATCGGTTTGTCTTTGCTTTCCGCGCTGACCAGGGCTCCGGGATGAACATTGCGCTGCGTGATAACGCCCGTGAAAGGCGCCGTCACTTTCAGGTAACCGATCATCGTTTCCTGCTGCAACCAGTTGGCCTTTTCGGCATTGCTCAGTGCGCTGTCGGCGTCCCGTTTGGCCCTGTCCGTCGCCAGGTCCATCGGCGAAATGGCGCCCGGCGTCCTGGAGGCCTCAAGCATCCGCTCGTAATTGTCCTTGCCGATCGCATAGTCCGACAACGCCCGGGCATAACGCTCCTTTGCCTGCGCGGCTGCCTGTTCCAGTTCCGGCGCTTCGAGCGTCATCAACAGCTGTCCTTCGCGGACGTGCGAACCGATATCCACCAATACCGTTTTGACATAACCGTT
>DASZYU010000113.1:0-5101 GCA_035545215.1 Puia sp. | reverse complement strand
GTGAGACCTTTCAGCGTAACGAACTTCTGGCCATTGACAGAAAGGGTTCCCAGCAACGGGCTGATGTCATTGGCGAACAGGGTGAGATCGCTGCCGCGGTCCGACTTTCCATCGCCGCTGGGGAAGATGCAGCTCACCCCGAAACGCATCTGCGGTGCGTCGTTTGCGGCAGAAAAGTATTCGCCATGCCAGACGGGGTCGGGAGAACCTTCGGTGAAAACCGAATCATGCAACGCGAGGACAAGGTCTTCGGCAAGCGCCCTCATCCTGGCCAGGCGGCTGCCACGGATGTGACCGAACACCTGGTCGGGTTGCTTTTTCCAGGGCGCGGCCGGGGCGGATCCCAGCGCGCAAACCAGGGCTTCGTTCGGAGCGCCGGCACCATCTCCGGAACCGGCGACGCGATTGTCGGCGATAAATTGCGCCCGGCTCGGGCCACAACAGGCAAAGAGCGACAGGACAACGACATACAGGCGTTTCATAACGGCTATTTTATAGGGACGAGAGATTTAAGCCAACGGGCCGGCGGATGCACCGGGTTGCTTTTCAGGAGTGGATAATAAAGAGGGGATACTTAAATAGAATATGGAGAGAGCGCAGTTGAACAATACCAAATGGATGCCAAAAATGCAAAAGCCTGAACACCAACGTATCCCGTCTTATTTTGCCCGACCAGCGATCCGGGTTCGGGAATTCGGATGATCGCGATTTCCACAAAAGGGAACGATTTTAAGAAAATTTTGGCCATTTTGGGGCCGGACACCCGCCGCGATGCGGAGGGCTTTGGATAATTTTGCAGGGTTCTGAAAATATCCTTTTAAAAGAATCGCAGATGAAAGCATTGAGGACCGTGATCGGAAAGTTCCTGCCAGTAGGTTTCTTGTTGTTGATCGCCTCCCTTGGTTTTAATTTTACCCGCAGAGAAGCAGTCCCCTCCTTCACTTCTGCGCCATCCGCCGACCTTTCCCACGATGTTGCCGACCGTTCGCGTTCGCTGTTCGGGCTGTACGATGACCTCCAACTGGGTTCGCTTGACCTGTCGCGCGATGCCTGGCAGCGGGCCCTGCAGGGATTTCAGGCGCTTCAGTCCGCCGGTCAGCTCGTCAACGCCGGCGTATTGACCATCATCGACTTTTCTCTCCCATCCACGCAAAAACGTCTTTTTGTGATCGATCTGCGCAACGGGCGCCTGCTTTTCAACACCCTTGTCGCCCATGGCAGGAACTCGGGCAAAGTCATGGCCACACGGTTCTCCAACCGGTGTAACAGCTACATGAGCAGCCTGGGCGTCTACCTGACCGGTCAACCTTTCATCGGCAGCCACGGCTATTCGCTGCGCCTGGAAGGAATGGAAAAGGGTTGGAACGACCATGCGCTCGAACGCGCCATCGTCATGCATCCTGCCCCCTATGTGAGCGAACGGCATATCGCCGAGTGGGGTTATCTCGGACGCAGCGAAGGCTGTCCGGCCATACCCGCCCGCCTCCATAAAGCCATCATCGACCAGATCAAGGGAGGCAGCTGTCTGTTCATCTATGCGGCCGACGAACACTATCTCGATCAGGCGGACCCTTTTAGCTGAGACCTCGCAGGTACAGGAATTGCATTCTTTGCAAAAAAAGCAATGAAGACGTCCGATGCGCCCATTACGCTGGGCAGATGCCTGCTTGCCGGACTGCTGACGGGGATCGTGGCGGCCGTCATCGTGATCGTATTCAACGTCATCTACCGCGGCGCGATGCACTTCATCGCCTTTGCCGTCGTCATGCCGATCAGCATCTTTATGGCCTTTCCGTTCTTCCATCTTATAGCCGGAGGCTTTTATTTTCTTTTCATCGACCACCTGAGAAAAGGATCGATGCTATTTACCGTTATCAGTCTCCTGTTGACGGCGATCGCCGTCCTCGTTACCTTATATGCCGGCGACCGGAGCGATCCGACCATCGAGGCTTTCAGAGGTCTGCTTGTCGGTCTGGAGATCATTGGCGGCGTGCTTGCAGCCTTTCTGACGCCATTCCTCGTCCGGCACCCCACCCTGTTCCTCACCGCCGAAGACATCAAGGGAGAAGAATAGCCGCACGACGCCACATTTCTGCCATTCGCGCGTTCGCTGCGTGTCCTCCCATCAGGCGATCCGCCATCGATGCGCATACCGGATCAACTCCTCGAGCCCCGGTCTGCCCGCTATCCACCCGATGTGGCCGTCGGGACGGACCAGGCAAAGCGTCCCTTCTTGAAGTTGATCCTCCGCTGCAAAGACGTGCATCGGGATATGACTGCGGTTACACCATTCCGATAGTCCGGCCGACGCTTGCCCATAGCAATGCAGTTGCCAGTCCATCGACTGCAGCGCCTGATGATTGTCCTGCCGCGGCAACCACGGAAGCCGGTCGCCGGCATGAAGACCGTGCGCCGAGCCTTCGCTCAGCGTGCTGCCGCGGTATTTGATGCCCGTCTGCGACACCAGGCGGAAGATGAACCTACGCATGGCCTTCTTTCGGAATAAATGCGGCAACACGCTTGGAGCAACCGTGGTTCTTATACGCGTAGCGAGTGCGCTTCGCTTGTTGACGAAAGCGAAGACACGGTCCGTCGTGGCGACCAGCCGGCGCGCAAATCCGATCCGCTCGGTTTCATAGGTGTCGAGCAGCCCATCCGGCGCTCCGTCCCTTAAGACGGCTTCGAGTTTCCAGGCAAGGTTCACGGCGTCCCCGATGCCGGTGTTCATGCCCTGTCCGCCGACGGGGCTATGTACATGTGCCGCGTCGCCCAGCAGGAAGACCCGGCCCTTCCGGAAATGGTCCGTAACACGGTGGTGCACGCGGTACGCGTTGAACCAGTTGACATCCTTTACTTCAAGATTGGTCCGTCGAAATATATCCTGGCTCACGTCGCTCCATTGAAGGCAGCCCCGGTTTTCCGCCTCATCCCGAACCGCACCGACCAGCCGTACGCGGCCCCTTTCCTTCAGGGGGAAAATGGCAAGGAAGTCCGACTCATCGAGCGCCAGGTTCAGGTCCTCGTTGACCATCGCCCCCTGCGCCACGATATCGGCCACATAAAAAGTGTGCGAATAGGTGCCACCGGGGAAGCCTGTCCCCAGTTTTTCCCGGATGAAGGAGTGTGCGCCGTCACACCCCGCCAGATAGCTTGCTTCGGCCCATTCCTCCGGCCGGTCCTTCTGTCTGAGCCGCAACCGTACACCTCCTGGCATTTCCTGCAATGCGACAAGCTCCGTTCCGCGTTCGACGCGAACGCCGAGACAGGCGAGCTGCCTTTCCAAAAGCGCTTCATGTTCGTCCTGCGGAAAAATGCGGACATAAGGATAGGGACTGATGTCGTCTGCGGCCCCGCTGAGCCGGATCGTGCCTTTTTCCTGATGCCCGACCCAGAGGTGAACGGCTTTGAATTCGACGCTTTTGCCGATTACGGCAGCATCGATCCCCAGCTGGCGGTAAAACTCCAGGGTTCTGGCCTGCAACGCCAACGCCCGGGAGGCGGTACCGGGTCTTTCTGCCTTATCGATAATTCTTACAGGGATATTCCTTTTCGTCAACCATAGCGCCAGCACGAGCCCGGTTGGGCCCGCGCCGCAAATGCAAACGGGTCTCTGGTCCATAAACAAGCGATTCTACGAAAAGGCAAGGCTAAACATAAAAAAATCGTGCCATACCCGCCCAGGACCAGGCCATGGCATGTTGTTGGTTATCAAACAGGATATGAACAACTTCTGGTTATACTACTCGTCGGTGCTGCTCGCGGTCATCCTCACTTCCGTTCTCCTGTACTTCGGCAGACCGGTCTTTATGCCGCTGGCCATCGCCGGCATGCTCTCGCTCGTCGTGTTGAGACCTTGCGCCTGGCTGGAAAAAAGACGGATCCCCAGATTGGTCACCGCGTTACTGAGCGCGATCGCCTTCATCATCATCGTGGCAGGCATGGTGCTGCTGGTCAACTGGTATATCCACCGTTTTGCCATGGACTGGCCCCAGCTCGAGAACAAGATCCGCAGCGTGATCGCGGATGCCCGTAGATTCCTGCGGTCCCAATGGGGCGTCCGGGTATCGGGCGGTTCACAGGGTCAACCGCTGGTTGCGCCGGCCACGGCAGGGAAAATGACCACTTCCGTCCTCGGCAGCGTCATCGCCGTCGTCATACACATGATCCTGATCGTCGTGTACATGATCATGCTGCTCGTTATGCGTTCGCACGTCCGCGCCTTTTTCATCCGGCTGGTCCGCGAAGAGAACAAACCCCGAATGGTTTCCGTCCTGAACCGGTCCGTGCATGTCGCGCAGGAATACATCTACGGGATGATGATCATCATCGCTTATTTGTGGGTAATGTATGGGATCGGTTTTACGATCGTCGGCATCCGCTATTCCCTTTTTTTCGCGATCCTTTGCGGCATACTGGAGATCATTCCTTTCGTAGGTAACCTCACCGGTTCGACGCTCACCTGCGTGATGGCGCTGTCGCAGGGCGGCGGTCTGCACATGGTCCTTGGCGTGCTGGCATGTTATGCGTTCATACAGTTCTCGCAGTTTTATATCCTTTCGCCGCTGGTGATGCGCCACCAGGTGAACCTTTCTCCCCTGTTCACCATCGTCTGCCTGATCGCAGGCGAACTGCTGTGGGGGATCCCCGGGATGTTCCTGGCCATCCCTTGTCTTGCGATCCTGAAGATCGTCTGCGACGAGGTGGAATTCCTGCAGTCATTCGGTTTTCTCCTGGGCCGCGCCGAAGCCGAACGGGTTTCGATCTTCCGCCGCCACGAGAGGCGACGCTCCGGGTAGAGTCTGGCGTACCAACGCGCGTTCCGGGTTGGTAAAAGTCCCATCCGCTGCTTGGTAGTTCTACGAGAGCTAGGGGTTTTCCTTAAAAGCGAGTAAGCCTGAAGTATGAATGCGGGGGAATATTTGCCCGATCATTAGAGCAAGAATGATTTCGTTGTTAATTTGTGCCGGCTGTATATTCAATATCCTACGGAAACACAATCCGGCTCTGAAAACGCACGTATGGTACCAGTATCTATGGAAACCCGTATGTTGACGACCCTGCCGGATGTTACTCAGAAGCCGCCACTAGTGGCGGCTTCTTT
>DASZYU010000112.1:0-15105 GCA_035545215.1 Puia sp. | reverse complement strand
GCCTCCCAGGTTGCCATCGGACAGGTCGATGATATGGGTGCCGATCATATCCGCGCTGACGCCCTTGCTGTCGATGACGAGGTTTTTTGCCTCGAACGCCGTCCGGTTCTTGCCCTGGTTGAACGTCTTGAAATCCGGGGGAAGCAACACCTTCATGTCGGAGACGTACAACCCTTCGAAATCGGTGCCGCTGAAGCCGGTGTAGTTCTTCGGCAGCTTGAAACCCGGGGCATTGCTCTTACCGGAGTGGTCGTAAAAAATCGTATCGGGCAGGAAGCTGAGACCCTTGACGCCCACGATCTGAAAGCGGGGCAGGGTAATCGACGCCACCCAGTCATCCCATTGGTGAAACCGGAAACCGAGTTTCGCTATGACCGCGCTGTCGAGCGAATTGCCGGCGGTGTCCTCGCGTACGATGGCCGACTTCGGAAAGCTGAGTCGTGCATGCGCGACGACCGCGCTGAGACTGTCACCTGCCCAACTGACATAGGTGCCGTTGGCGGAATCCGCGTTGGGAGAACCCTGGAAGACGAGGCTGTCTCCGTCGCTGCCGAAGGTGAAATAGCGGTCGGTGGGCAATAGCAGTGTGCCCTGCGAAAATTTCATCCCGGTCGGCTGGATACAGAACCCCGTGCCCGCCAGCGAAAGCCATCCATTGGCTTCGGGGATATTGATGTTGCACAGGATGCTCATGGTCGCGCCTTTTGGAGAGAACGTCATGCTCATGACTGCCAGCGTTACGGGTGTGCCGCCCATACTCTGGTTATCGATGCCGATGGGAAAGTTGACGGGGGTGCTGCCGGTGATCTGACTGACTACCTGCGCAGCCTTGTTATTGGACAAGAAATTGTCCACCGCGCCCGACAGTTGGTCGAGCTGGGACCCGGAAGATTTGGCAAAGCTGTTCCAGGACCCGAAACCCTGGAACTGGGGTTGGGCCGTCGAGGAAGTGACCAGACCTGAATAGACCTGGTTTTCTTTGTTGACCCGGATATTGCTGAAGACGACGGCCAGCTTGATAGTCGTGCCGAGCGGTTTCCAGTCGATGGTGCCGCTGCCCTTGTAGGTGCTGTCGTTGTTGCGCGTGATGGTTGTGGGCGTCAGCTTGAAATCGCCGATGGTCAGCGCGGTACCCTGAAGATTGGTGTTGGCAGCCGTCGGGGTGGAATCGGAAGGAGGTTTCAGACCGCAATCTGCCGACGAATCGAATGCGGTCGGGTTGGCATTGACCGGGCTTTTCGTTGAATCGGTACTGTCTTTTTGCGGCGGCTGGTTTTGCGGAGGCTGGTTTTGAGCCGTCTGCGAATTCTGGGTGTTCCCGCCCTGGGTGACCGCGCCGCCCTGGGGTGCAGAACCGCCGCCGCGCGTGATCGACCCACCCGGGGCACCGTATTGGAAAGCCATCGGCGCGCTGTACCCGTTGTTATCGAAAGCAACGGCCGTATTGACTGCGCCGGGCGGCGTTGCGGCGCGTACCCGGATCGCATAAATCTGTCCCAGTTGGAGGACGTTGCGGTAGACGTTCGTATCCAGCGGAAAGAGCGTCGTGGGGAGTCCTTGTTTGAGAAAGATGGGCGGGTTGTTCATCGCATCGGTCGGCGTTTGTCCGGGAAAGACCTGGTGGATCTCGAACGTGTAGCTCAGCAGAGGCAGCGCCGAAGCGCAGGTATAATGCGGCGTGGTCCAACTGAAGATGAGGGGATATGCCGGATTGACGACGTTGACGTCCGTGGCGATGTCCACTCCGCTGACGGGTTGGAGGAACTGCGGGGCCGAGGCTTTGTAGCAGATCGAAAAGATGGAGCAGCCCGTATTGGGGTCCGAGATGGGCCGGACGTATCCGATATCGTTGTACAGGTAGGCAGTGAAACAAACGCGATAGGTGCCTTCCGGCAGCTTGTAATTCAGTCCGTCGCGCAGGTCGTTGAGGGAAATATCCTGGAAGACGAGGTTGTTTGGCGTAAAATTGCCGAAGGCCTGTTCGAGCAGGTCGTTGCTGAGTGTAAGCGGTATGCCAGCCTGGAGGTTGATCGGCTGGGTAGGTTGGAAGGACGTGCTGAGGGAAACGGTGAAAGGCGAGGGCGACAGACGCTCGAGCGTGCCTACGAGCTTTATCTGCATGGGCGCGCCTGTGGGGTTGCCGCCACTGACGACAACGAGCAGCCGCCCCCCGGTAATGGAGGACAACATCTGGTCGAAGAAGGGGCTTACGGGCGGAATGACGGTCGTGCGTATGGTTACCGGGTAGGTTTGCGACCGGGCCTTCCCGCCGAATGCGGTAAGGAGGGCGAGTACGGTCATCAGCCTGAAAATGGAGGATTTGATCATACGCATCTCATTAGAATGAATAATTGTACGACAGACCGCCCGCCACATTGGTGGTGCCCACGGCGTAAGGCAACTTCTGCTGCAGGTTAATATAATTACTCGTCGGCGGGGTGCCGACGATATTGAAGTACGCGGCAAAGCTGTGATGTTTAGCGGCGGTATAGTGGATGTTGAATGCACCGGTGATATTGTTGCTCACCGCGGACAGCGTATAGTGATTGAGGAGATATCCCGCCGTTAGCTGGAACCCGAGATTCTTTTTTTTCAGCAGCTGGGCACCGCCTCCCGCATTGAAGCCGATAGACGTGTAAACATTGGTATCCTGGGCGAACCGGTTGCCCAGGATGCTGGCGTTGAGCGACCAGGATTGTTGTGTGAACGCGCAGGAGTAGCTGACCAGCCCGGTAAGCGTATTGCTGTTGGTGGACGGCGACGTAAACGGGTTATTATCACTTAGGAGCGACCAAGTGCCGTTGAGACTAAGGTTACTGATGGCGGCCGCCGATCCGAAATTGAAAGACGGCGTAACCGAAAGCGTATAAACCTGTTCGTCCTCGCGGGCCGTATCCGAGATATGCGCGGTCCCATCGCCCTGCGTAATGTCGACGGTCGAGAAGGACATGCTCAGATTGGCATGCCGGCTTAGCATGGCGCCCAAATTGAAAGCGCCGGTGAAGGTATTGAGCCGGCTTTCCTCTTTGCCCGACACGCCGGTTTGCTGGTCGTTCAGGTTGGTATTGAGGTTGACCTTCCCTTTGTCGAGGATGAGACCGGCATTCCATTGGAAGCTTTGCGCGTCGTTCAGCATATAGGGGATGCCCAGCGAAGTATAATCGGCCCCGACGCGGCGATACCCGAAAGTAGTATTGAAGCTTTTGAGATAGAACGACAGGAGGGTCTGACCGGCGAGGTTGACCACCGTGCTGTTGCGGTAATCGATAAAATGCGAGGCGAACTTATCGACAGCGGTGGTCAGCGTGTCGCTGTTGACTGGTTTTGCTGTCAGGTCCTGGGTGAGCGCGCTGGCGGCCAAATCGCCTGTCCAGACGATGCGGTGTTTCAGAAAACTGAGCTTGAACCCGGCGCCGACCACGGTGTTTTCGCGGGGTCGGATCGCGGCGGTATCGTTGATCAGGCGGATGGACCCGCTGTCATCGCGGGCGTGGAAGTAGAGCAGGTCGAAATGGTTTGCCTCTGTTCCTACCCCCAGCCTGACCCCGTAACCGATGCGCCCATATTGCGGTTGTGCGAGGTGGCCTGCCGTCGTGTCTTCGCTGACGGCCTTGTTCAGGCTGCCGTAGAATGCCGCGAAGCGGAGCTTTCCCGGGTTCAGCTGCAATCCGACGCCGAGGAAGCTTTGTCCCCCGAATACGAGGGGGGACATGTTTATGGTCCGGTAGCCCAAATCGAGCCTGATCCATTTGTAGGTGGGGCTTATCCCGAACTGTGCAAACGGGGTCGTATAGCTGTTGCTGTACTGCGTGACGACAAATGAAAAAGGAAGCGAGAACCCGTATATCGTGGGCGTGAAATTCCCATACAGGTTCCATGCAAAGGGCGGCTGTGTATACTGGGTCTCGGTAGAATGATAGAAGCTCATCCCGCCGCCTATGTTGCCCGAAATGGTGAAAGGTTTTGCCTTAGCCACATGGGTGAGGTCCTGGGCATCGAGCGCGTTGGCCAGGAAGACGGCGATCGTGGTGAATAGCAGGTATCTCATCGATTGATACGGCTGAATCCGATGTCAACGATACCGTTGATGAAATCCTGGTATTCGGATAGGTTGGCCGGGAAGGTCGGGCTGGTCGCCGTTTGGGTATATTCATACAGGTAAGTGACATAGCCTTCGGTCATCGGAAAGATATCCTTCCGGTCGGTTCGCACCACATCGAAGAAGTTATCGTCTGCGGCCGTCCCGGCGGGCGGCGTTCCCACGGGGACCATATAGGCGCTGATCACATAGACATGGTTGGCGACGAGGGAAACTTGTGCGCCGACTGACGTCAGGTCAAAATAGGTGAAGGCGGTCGCGCTGCCGTTCCGGATGTTCTGACGCGCAAGAACCGCCTGGCTGGCGCCGTCCCAGAGCGTAACCGTATAGGTGCGGCCGGTATCCGGCAGGCGGACGCCGATCTGGACCACGGATCCCGTATCGGAGACGGAGAAACTGTACCCGATCTCTACCGGAAGCGTATTGGGATGAAGGGTCACGCTGGCCGTGTCGCCTGCGTTCTGAAGATACTGATTGAAAGGGTTCACCATGGACACCCTCGGCGGCGGACCGTTTTTGGTACACGTGGTCGAGCTCGTGAGGACGAAAAGAGGCAGCAGCAGCCAAAGAACGATAGACTTTGCCATAGCTGAATAGGTTATGCTGCTAAGATATCTTCCCGCCCCGATCTGTGGGATCGCCGGTCCGTAGGTGGCGGGTCATAGTCCGTAAGTGGCGGGTTTGGGATCGGTTTGGCGCCCCGGCGTCCCAAAAGGCGTAGCCGGCGGGTCGCTGTGCGCAAAAGGGCGCGCATTCAGACTCGCGACCCGGGCTTAAGAAATGATGCAGGAGAAAAGGTGAACGCCCCCTGGAAACCTTCCCGGCCAACTTCTGATCGAGTGCCGGATCGTCGAGTTCCCTCGGAAGTGCCAAAATTAAAAGAGCCCCGGCTATCCGGAGCTCACAGTTCAATTCTTAGCAAATATTAATACCTGTTTTGATTGTAGCTGTTGCGGTTGTTAAAATTGCGCGCCGGCCTTTCTTCTTTAGGCCTTGCCTCATTTACCTTGATGGTCCTGTTCTCTACAGTGGCGCCATCCAGTTCAGCGATCGCCTTTCGCGAAGCAGCCTCGTCAGGCATTTCAATAAAACCAAATCCCCGGGACTGGTTCGTTATTTTGTCCATGATGACTTTCGCTGAAGTCACTTCGCCATAAGGAGCAAAAAATTCTCTTAAGTCTTCATCCTGTATGTTGAAGCTTAGATTAGAAACATAAATGTTCATTCTTAATAATTAAAAAGTAAAAAATATGAGAAAAGCAAACAATGTAGAGGAAAGAAATCCGGTTCGTGAGGCGGGATAAATTAACAAATACAAATGCAAATGCAGAACTCAATAACATGGTAAAGATACCGCTTCTTCCCCGACTCACCAAATAAATTATCCCGCTGCAAAGAACGGGATAACTTAAAAATCGAATCCATGATACGCTTAGTTCAGCAGGTTGTCGAGCGGTATGGCGTCCAAATAAGGGTTCAAAGCCTCAGTGATGTCAAACATCCTGTACTCCTCAATGGCCTTATTGGCCGGATTGCAATACGCTTCCACATAATACGTACCGAGCTGGAACAAAAATACCATGGATTCGAAGCTGCTTCTCTTGGCGAGAAGAACACCCCTGTGAAGGACAGTCGATTTTTTCTCCTGATCATTCAATAAAATAAACTCAGAAAGTCTCATAGTTAACATTTTAAACGGTGAACGTGTTAAATTATTTACAAAAAACTTACGCTGAAAAAATATCACTGCATGGAGAGAAAAGGTGATGGACGTAATGTAACCTAATTAAATGAATGAAGGTGTTTTATTTTGAAGTACGTACCTTTAACAGGCATATTGCCGCTTCAATCTCTCTCTCAACTTCCCAAATTTGAAAATCACGACCAACACCGTTCTCGATATACTTTCGCGCTGGCGCACTTTTTTTTCCAGGAATAATGCTTTCAGGAATTATGGTGACGAAGAGCCATTGCGATCGGAGCTGTACAGCCTCGATCAGTTGGTTCGTCACGGTACGGTACTGGCCGCCGCCCATGAATTGTTGCCCCGAAAATGCAGCGATCAACTATTGAAAAGACTGGACGATAATGAGCATATCCTCAAGGAGGTTAGAAATATGCTGGTTGAAAGTTTGGGGTCGGAGAAGACCGTTACCCCCGCGGCCGAATGGCTCCTGGATAATTTTTATCTCATCGAAGAGCAGATCCTTATAGCGCGGAGACATCTGCCGAAGGGCTACAGTGAAGGTCTGCCTTGTTTGGCAAGCGGCAATTCCGCAGGACTCCCGCGTGTTTACGATATCGCGCTGGAGATCATCTCGCACAGCGATGGCCGGGTAGACATGGAGAGCCTCGACAGTTTTGTCGCGGCCTATCAAACCTATGCTGAGCTGACGCTTGGAGAATTGTGGGCCATCCCGATCATGCTGCGCCTGGCTGTGATTGAAAACCTGCGCAGGGTCGCGGGCAAGATCGCGTTGGATCGCATTGACGATAACCTTGCCGGTTACTGGGCGGAAAAGATGACCACCATCGCAAGGGAAGATCCGGCCAACCTGATCCTGTGCATTGCCGACATGGCCAGGTCAGGACCGGTCCTGGATAGTCCATTCGTGGCCGCCTTTACCCGGAAGCTGCAAGGCAAGGGACCGGCGCTTGCTTTGTCTCTCACATGGATGGAGCAGCAGCTATCGGCGGAGGGCAACAGCAGTACAGAACTGGTCAGGCAGGAAAATCAAAAGCAAGCCGCCGACCAGGTCTCTATCCGCAACAGCATCGGTACCCTGCGCGTCATCAGTGCCACCGACTGGCGCGATTTTGTGGAGTCTCTCAGCGCGGTGGAGCAGGTGCTGCGAGAGGATCCCGCCGGCGCTTACCCGCGGATGAACTTCGCTACCAGGGACCGTTACAGACATGCCGTGGAATCGATTGCCAAGAAATCGGCGCTGTCGGAAAAGGAGGTGGCCATTAAAGCCCTGGAACTTTCGGGCAGGGGCGGACAAGCGGCAAACCCGGTTGTGCCCGAAGAAAGCACAAAAAGACAGGAACATATCGGGTACTTTCTCGTCGACAAAGGCCGGAGGCAGACGGAACGGTCGGCACAGGTGCATTATTCTCCGGGACGGCGGCTTCTTCAATTCTTTGGGCGCCGTCCACTCACGATCTACCTCCTTTCCATTTTCGTGCTGACGGTTGTACCCGCGGCGGGCATGTGGTATATCGCTTACCGGTTTGGCGTGCATCATCATTGGCTGCTTTGGTTAACCGCGCTGTTGAGCCTCGGTGGATCGGCGCAACTGGCCGTCGCCCTTGTCAACTGGATCTCAACCCTGCTGGTGAAGCCTGAGCTCATGCCGTCCATGGACTTTTCCAGGGGTATACCTGCCGGATACAGGACATTCGTCGCGATACCCACCTTGCTCACGGCGGCCGCGGATATCGAATCCCTGCTGGAAGACCTGGAGATACGATTCCTGGCAAACCGGGACGCGAATCTTCATTTTGGCCTGCTTACAGATCTTCCCGACGCCGATGAAGAAGTCCTTCCCGACGACGGCAACCGGCTGAGGCAGGTGAGGGCGGGTATCCTGAAGCTGAATGAACGATACAGTCCCGGGCGGAATGATCTTTTTTTTCTGTTTCACCGGCCGAGGACCTGGAATCCGCAGGAAAAAAAATGGATGGGGTATGAGCGAAAGCGCGGAAAGCTGGCGGCACTGAATGCATTTTTAAGGAGCGCCGGGAAAAATGAATTTTCTGTGATCGAAGGGGAGACCTCCGTGTTAGCGGGCGTGAAATATGTGATCACGCTGGATACCGATACCGTGCTGCCGGGGGAGGCAGCGCGAAGGATGATCGAAGCGATGGCGCATCCGCTGAACCACGCGTTCTATAACGTGCATAAAAAACGGGTCACCGAAGGCTATGGGATCTTACAGCCCCGCCTGGCGACGGCTATGCCAAAGACTGCGCCTACTCCGTACCTGCGCATGCAGGACGACGTTACGGGCATCGATCCCTATACAAGGGCATCGTCCGATGTATATCAGGATCTCTTTGGCGAGGGCTCCTTCATAGGGAAGGGAATCTATGACGTAGATGTATTCGAACAGGCAACGCGCGAAGTGTTTCCGGAAAACCGCATCCTCAGCCATGACCTGCTGGAGGGCTGCTATGCCCGATGCGGCCTGCTCAGCGACGTCAATCTTTACGAAGAAAATCCGTCACTGTATCTCGCGGACATCCGGAGGCGACACCGGTGGATAAGAGGCGACTGGCAGGCCGGCGCCTGGATGCTGCCGTTTGTCCCCAATGGCCGGGGGCGACTGACAAAGAACAATCTTTCTGTATTGTCCCGCTGGAAGCTTTTCGACAACCTTCGCCGGAGTTTGCTGCCGGCTACCTTATTTCTTCTTTTGTTATTCGGTTGGACGGTGCTGCCCTATGCCTGGTTCTGGACCCTGGCGATCTCCGCGGTTCTGCTGTTGCCTTCACTGCTTTCGGCAGCCTGGCAGTTGCTGAACAAGCCGCCCTACCTGGACTACCGGTCGCACCTGGCCGAGGTAGGGGTGGTGATCCGGGACACGTTATTTCGGTTCCTGTTTGCGTGGACCGTCCTGCCGTTTGAAGCGCTGGTTTACATGAATGCCATCTTCCGGACCAACTGGCGGATGATCTTCAGCCACAAACGGCTGCTGCAATGGTCATCTTCGGCGGCCGTATCCCGGGGTATCCGCAATGCCATTGGTCCCGTCTCCGGCGTTCTATGGATGTGCCCGCTGACCGCACTGGCGGTGGCAGGTTATCTCGGCTTCGAACATAGCCCGGTACTATCCACCATGATACCCGTTTTGGCGGCTTGGCTGATGGCGCCGGTGATCGTTTGGCGATTGGGTGTGCCGGTGAAAGGGAGAATGGAAAGGCTGCAGCCGGACCAGGAACAATTCCTGCATATCGCTGCGCGCAAGACCTGGTCTTACTTTGAAGCGTTTATAACAGCGGACGAGAACTGGCTGCCGCCCGACAACTACCAGGAGCAGCCTGTCACTGCCATCGCCCATCGAACCTCTCCAACCAATATGGGGCTGTCCCTGCTTTCTGCACTGGCTGCCGCGGACTTCGGCTATATCGCCGGCGGCGAACTGCTGGATCGTTGCAGCCGTACACTCAAGTCGATGGCTGGTTTACAGCGGTATCAGGGACATTTTTTCAACTGGTATGATACGCGATCCGCCCAGCCCTTACCGCCGCGGTACGTATCGGCGGTGGACAGCGGCAACCTGATGGGGCATTTGCTGACCCTGCGCCAGGGCTTTTTGGCATTGCCGGACAAGCCGGCCGTCAGCGGCAGGCTTTTCGAGGGTCTGCATACGACAGCTTGCGTTCTTGTGGATCAGCCCGGAGGCCCGACCTTCGTAAAAGCGAAAGAATTGGAAGAAGTCTTCGCCCCGCCGGATGACGGTCAACACCTCGTTAGCCTCGTGGTCAAGCGGTTGGACAGGATCGAATCACAGACGCGGGTCTGGCTGTCTGCAATAGACGGGGTAAAGCCGATCGTCAGTGAGCCGGGCGGCAACGGAGCGGCGTTGGCTGTTTGGGCGAATAAGCTGCTGGCCCAGATAAAAAGCCACCGCGAGGATATCGCGCGGCTCTATCCCTGGCTCGACCTGCTACCTGTTCCGGCGCGATTCGACCGGCTATCCGTGCTCGACAGCATGCTTTCGGTGCGCGATCTCCAGCGGATGCCCGACACCCTGCTGCCAGTGCTCGATGAGCTGGACCGATTGGATAATCCTCCTGAAGAGCGGTCCTGGCTGATCTCGGTGCGCAAGCTGGTAATCGACGGCAGCGCTGCGGCCGCAGAAAGGGTGCGCTTTTCCCTTGAACTGGCGGACCAATGCGAGGCATTGAGCGATGCAGCCTACGATTTTCTGCTTGACCGCGCCACGGGATTGTTGCACATCGGCTATAATGTGGATGAACAGCGAAAGGACGCCGGCTTTTATGACCTTCTCGCCTCCGAAATGCGGCTGGGAATTTTTGCCGGTATCGCCCTTGGCAAACTGCCCAGGGAAAGTTGGTTCTCCCCGGGTCGTCTTCTTGTCCGTGCTGGTGGGAAACCTATCCTGCTGTCGTGGAGTGGATCGATGTTCGAATACCTGATGCCGCAATTGGTAATGCCCAGCCATGAGAATACCCTGCTGGCGCAGACCAATGCAGGGGCCGTAAAAAGGCAGATGGAATATGCTCATCAGCACGGGGTGCCATGGGGCATTTCGGAAGCAGCCTACAACATGGTGGATGCGGGCCTGAACTACCAGTACCGGGCCTTTGGCATTCCCGGGCTGGGATTGAAACGCGGTCTGAAGGATGACCTGGTCATCGCGCCCTACGCTGCCATGCTCGCGCTGATGGTAGAACCCGCGAAAGCCTGTGCGAACCTTCAGCGACTGACGACGATGGGAGCCGAGGGCCAATACGGGTACTATGAATCCATCGACTTTACGCCGGGCCGACTTCCCAAGGGGAAACGCAAGGCTGTCATTCAGTGCTTTATGGTGCACCATCAGGGAATGAGTCTTTTATCGTTGGCCTGTCTGCTGCTGGACAAACCCATGCAGCGCCGTTTCCTTTCCGACCTCCGCTTCCAGGCCACCGACCTGCTGCTGCAGGAGCGTGAGCCAAGGACGGCCCTTCTTTATGCACATACGACCGACCTGGCCGAGACACATACAGCAACGGGTGAGATGCCGGTGCGCCGCATAGCCACCGCGAACACGCCCGTTCCTGCGGTCCAGCTGCTTGGCAACGGCCGATATCAGGTAATGATCACCAATTCGGGCGGCGGCTACAGCCGTTGGAAAGACCTGGCCGTCACTCGCTGGCGGGAAGATACTACCCGGGATAATCATGGTATTTTTTGTTATATCAAAGATCTGTCGAACGGTGTTTTCTGGTCGAACACCTGGCAGCCTACTCTCCACGGCGCCAAAGAATATGAATCCCTTTTCTCCCAGGGGCATGTCGAATTCCGGCGGCAGGACCAGGGTATTCATACCCGCACGGAAATCGTCATCTCGTCCGAGGACGATACAGAAATGAGGAAGGTCAGCATTACGAACAAGACCGCCTCGATAAAGATACTGGAGATCACCAGCTATGCCGAGGTTGTCCTGGCAAGCCAGGCGTCCGACGAATCGCATCCCGCATTTGGCAATCTCTTCGTCGAAACGGAGATACGTCCGGAAGAGAAAGCCATCCTTTGTACGCGTCGACCGAGGTCGCGGGAAGAAGCACCTCCCTGGCTTTTTCACCTGATGCAGGCGCACGACACCACGGTCGATGGCGTCTCTTATGAGACCAGCCGGATGGCGTTCACCGGAAGGGGTAAGGATCTGGCCCATCCCCGGGCAATGGGGTTGGATCGACTTTCCGGAAGCCAGGGACCGGTGTTGGACCCCATCCTGTCGATACGTTATCGCATCCGGGTAAACCCGGGCAAGACAGCCGTTATCGATCTGGTCTATGGGATCGCCGAGACCAAAGAGACCTGCGAGCGTCTGTTGCATAAGTACAGGGACCCCTATTTGAAAAATCGTGCACTCGAGCTCTCCTGGACACACAGCCAGGTATTGTTGCGCCAGATCAACGCCTCCGAGTCCGATGCGCAGCTATATAACAGGCTCGCGGCTTACATTATATATCCCGACCGCGCCTTCCGCGCCGCGGCGACGACGCTCTACAGCAATCTGCGAGGTCAGTCGGGGCTCTGGGGCCATAGCGTCTCCGGCGATCTTCCCATTGTGCTGTTGCATGTCTATGATCCGGATAACCTGGATCTCGTCAAGCAACTGATACGGGCACATGCTTACTGGCGGTTACAGGGATTACCGGTAGACCTGGTGATCTGGAACGAGGATTATGGCTCGTACCGGCAGGCCTTGCAGGAAAGGATCCAGGGCCTTATCTCCTCGGAAGCGGTTGCCGGCGCCACCTACAGTAAGCCGGGCGCCATTTTCGTACGGGCTGCCGATCAGCTCTCGACAGAAGACAGGATCTTGTTCGAAAGCGTGGCCCGGTTGGTCCTGCACGATAACCAGGGCACCCTGCACGAGCAGATGGAGCGAACCCATGCCGGGAAAATAATGCCTCCCTTGCTGGAGACAAAGGTTTCGTCCGCCAGGGTGCTTCCGGAGCCTGAATCCCACAGCGAGCAGCTGTCGTTCTTCAATGGCACCGGCGGCTTTTCGGCCGATGGAAGAGAGTATAGGATGACAACGGACAGCAAACGGACGACCCCGGCGCCATGGGTCAACGTTCTTGCCAACCCGGGATTCGGCACCGTGGTTTCGGAAAGCGGTTCGGCCTATACCTGGGCCGTGAACGCCCACGAGTACAGGCTGACTCCCTGGAGCAACGATCCGGTGAGCGACGGCGGGGAGGAGGCCTTTTATATCCGGAACGAGGAAACGGGATCGTTTTGGTCACCCGCTGCTCACCCGGTCCGCGGCGCGACGGATTACCGGACCACTCACGGTTTCGGCTATTCGATTTTTAACCATACTGAAAACGGGATAGCCTCCGAATTCACGATATTCGTGGACAAGTCGCTGCCGGTGAAATTCTTCCTGCTCAAGATGAGGAATGTATCCGGCGGGGAACGCAGGCTTACCGTCACCGGATACCTCGGGATTGTCCTGGGCGATCTGCGGTCGAAAACCAATATGCACGTACTTTCGGAGCAGGGCCAGGATGGCAGTGGGCTGAGCTTCAGGAACAGGTATAATACGCCATTCGCAGACAGGGTAACCTTTTTCAAGACCAACGGCGCCATGTTGAGCTTTACTGCGGACAGGCGGGAGTTCATCGGAAGGAACAGAACGCTGGAAGCACCCGAAGCGATGTATCGTAAAAGCCTTTCGGGCACCAGCGGCGCCGGCATGGATCCGTGCGCGGCGATTCAAGTCAGGTGCGATCTCCTGGACAAAGAAGAAAAAGAAATCATCTTCCAGCTGGGCAGCGGCGAAAGTCAACAGGCAGTCCTGGAACTTATACGGCAGTTCTCTACCCCCGCTGGCGTGTACGCTTCGCTGGCTCAGGTCAAGGACTACTGGAATGGCCTGTTGTCCACGATCCTGGTGACTACGCCCGATGCCGCCCTGAATATCATGGCGAATGGCTGGCTTCTTTACCAGACGGTCGCCTGCCGGCTTTTTGCCCGCAGCGGGTTTTACCAATCCGGCGGTGCATTCGGGTTCCGGGATCAGCTGCAGGACGTCCTGGCTTTATTGCCTGTACGACCCTCTATGGCCAGGGACCAACTGCTCCTCAATGCATCCAGACAATTTGCGGAAGGAGACGTACAGCACTGGTGGCATCCGCCCGAAGGCCGAGGCGTTCGAACGCGTTGTTCCGACGACCTCCTCTGGCTCCCCTACGCGGTGGCTCGTTATATCGACGTGACGGGTGATACGGATATTCTCAAAGAAACGGAAGGTTTTCTCGAAAGCCGGACGTTGCAGCCGCACGAAGATTCCGTTTATGACCTGCCTGCAAGCGGGAGCCTGCATGGAACGCTGTACGAACATTGTAAACGCGCTATCCAACATGCGATGAGGTTCGGGGAACATGGGCTTCCGCTGATCGGTTCGGGGGACTGGAATGATGGGATGGACAAAGTAGGCAGCCAGGGCCGCGGCGAAAGCGTCTGGCTGGCGTTCTTCTTTTATGATGTGCTTATACGTTTCAGCGCCGTGGCGGTGCAGTCGGGCGATACCGTCTTTGCCGATACCTGCCGGACCGTCGCAGGGCTATTACGATCCGACATCGACGCGTCGGCCTGGGACGGACAGTGGTGGCTCCGGGCCTGGTTCGACAACGGCACGCCGCTCGGGTCGGCGCAAAACGAGGAATGCCAGATCGATGCCATCGCCCAAAGCTGGGGCATTTTGTCGGGCGTATCGGACGATAGCCGGGCCCGTATGTCCATGGCTTCGCTGGACAAATACCTGGTAAGCCGTCCCCTGAAACTGATCCGGCTTTTGACTCCGGCCTTCAACACCTCAGACCTGAATCCGGGCTACATTATGGGATATCTGCCGGGTGTCCGGGAGAATGGCGGTCAATATACCCATGCGGCAGTTTGGGCGCTGATGGCATTCGCCGAGCTGTGCGACCGGGAAAAGGTCTGGGAATTGTTCAGCATGATGCTGCCGCTGAACCACAGTTCTGATCCGGCGTCGGCTGACATTTATAAAGTGGAACCCTACGTGATGGCGGGTGATGTATACGCCGGGGCCGGCAACGAAGGGCGGGGCGGCTGGACCTGGTATACGGGGTCGGCGGGCTGGACCTATCAGTTCGTCATGGGCAGTTTGCTGGGTATGCGACTAAACAGCGGCCGGTTGACCTTCCGACCCTGTTTTCCTTCGGATTGGCCGTCGGTAAGCGTGATCTACCGCTATGGCGCGGCCAGCTATGCCATTACCATATACCAGGAGCACCAGACGGGAAAATCGTGGTGGATCGTGGACGGCAAACGGGGAGAAGGGGCGGCGATAGACCTCGAAACCGGCGAAGGACAGCACCATGCGGAAGTCCACGTGTTCGAACAGTCCGCCGTCCGGATGGGGCAAGCGGATCAGCTCATTCGCAGCGATAGCATAGGGCATTGATGTTCATCCCTGCACCCACGGAAGCAAAAAGGAGCAGATCCCCCGAGCCTATTTCAAAGCCCGGCAGGCGGGATCGTTTAACCAGGTCGAATAAGGTGGGAATCGTAGCGACCGAGCTGTTCCCAAGCCATTGGATGCACATGGGCATGACCGACGCGGGAACTTCGGCGATCCCGTACAGGCCGTAGAAAGCCTTGACGATGGCCTCGTCCATTTTTTCGTTGGCCTGGTGAATGAAGATCGCTTTCAACCCGGCGATGTCGTTGCCGGATCTATCGAAGCATTCCTTCATCGCCTCGGGTACGAAGCGAAGTGCGTATTCATATACCTTAC
>DASZYU010000111.1:0-9306 GCA_035545215.1 Puia sp. | reverse complement strand
ACATCGACATCCCCTATCTGCTTGCAGACAAAGACAATTCCTACGCCTCCCTGAAAGACAGCGGCGGAACGCTCCTGTTTACCATCGGTATGAAATGGTAACGCCGCGATCCGCAATGACCGCACCATAAAAAAAGCCCCGCGATGTGCTCGCAGGGCCCTTCTATCATCGAAAGATCGATTAATAGTCCATTCCACCCATGCCAGGCGCGCCGCCGGGATGAGCATGCGGTTCTTCCTTCTTGGGCTTGTCGGCAACCACGCATTCGGTGGTCAGCAACATTCCGGCAATCGAAGAAGCGTTTTCAAGCGCGATACGGCTCACCTTGGTCGGGTCGATAACGCCGGCCCTGAACAGGTTCTCGTATTTTTCGGTCCGGGCATTGAAACCGTAGTCGGCCTGCCCTTCCTTCACTTTCTGTACCACGATGCTGCCTTCGATACCGCTGTTGGCGACGATCTGGCGGAGAGGCTCTTCCAGAGCGCGCTTGACGATGGCGATGCCGGTGGTTTCGTCTTCGTTGGCACCTTTCAGCTTTTCGAGCGATTCGATAGCGCGGATGTACGCGATACCGCCGCCGGGAACGATGCCTTCTTCAACGGCTGCGCGCGTCGCGTGTAAAGCGTCGTCGACGCGGTCTTTCTTCTCTTTCATTTCTACCTCGGTCGCAGCGCCCACATACAGAACGGCAACACCGCCGCTCAGCTTGGCCAGGCGTTCCTGCAACTTCTCTTTATCGTAATCGGACGTGGTGGTCTCGATCTGGGCCTTGATCTGGTTGACACGGGCCGTGATGTCTTCTTTCTTGCCTTTGCCGCCGACGATCGTCGTGTTGTCCTTGTCGATCGTAACGGAAGCAGCGGTTCCCAGGTAGTTCAGGTCGGCGCCTTCCAGTTTGTACCCTTGTTCTTCGCTGATCACGATACCCTTGGTGAGGATCGCGATGTCCTGCAGCATTTCCTTGCGACGGTCGCCGAAACCCGGAGCCTTCACGGCAGCGACCTTGATCGTACCGCGGAGCTTGTTGACGACCAGCGTAGCCAGTGCTTCGCCTTCGAGGTCTTCGGCGATGATCAGCAGCGGACGACCGCCCTGCGCTACTTTTTCGAGGATATGCAGGATGTCCTTCATCGCGGAGATCTTCTTATCGTAGATCAGGATGTAGGGGTTCTGCAGTTCCGCTTCCATCTTTTCGCTGTTGGTCACGAAATAAGGCGAGATATATCCGCGGTCGAATTGCATGCCTTCCACGACTTCGACGGTCGTATCGGTGCCCTTCGCTTCTTCGACCGTGATGACGCCTTCCTTGCCGACCTTGCCGAACGCTTCTGCGATCAGCTTGCCGATCGTCGAGTCGTTGTTAGCGGAAACAGAAGCCACCTGCTCGATCTTGTTCTTATCGCTCCCGATCGTCTTCGACTGAGCGCTCAGGCTTTCGACGACCTTCTCGACGGCTTTATCAATACCGCGTTTCAGGTCCATCGGGTTGGCGCCGGCGGCGACGTTCTTCAGACCTTCGCTGATGATGGACTGAGCCAGCACCGTAGCGGTGGTGGTTCCGTCACCGGCGATATCCGCGGTCTTGGAAGCGACTTCCTTGACCATCTGGGCGCCCATGTTCTCGATGGGGTCTTCCAGCTCTATTTCCTTGGCGACGGTAACGCCGTCCTTGGTAATGGCGGGAGCGCCGAATTTCTTTTCCAGTACAACATTACGTCCCTTGGGGCCAAGGGTCACCTTGACGGCGTTGGCCAGGGTGTCGACGCCCTTTTTCATTTTATTGCGGGCCTCGATTTCGAAGAAAAGTTGCTTTGCCATAGTTATTTTACATTGAGCTCCGGAAGGCCTCGGATGGGACGCTCCCGGCGCAGGTTATAAATAGAAAGTCCGGGAGACTATACGATTGCGAGAATATCGGATTCCCTCATGATCAGGAAATCATCACCTTCGATCTGGATCTCGGTACCGGCGTATTTGCCATACAATACCGTATCGCCAACTTTCACTGTTACCGGCTCGTCCTTCTTGCCGGGACCGGCGGCTACTACCGTACCACGCTGCGGCTTTTCTTTTGCCGTGTCGGGAATGATGATACCGCCTGCAGTCTTTTCTTCGGCGGGAGCCGGCTTCACAATTACCCTGTCAGATAATGGGGTAACGTTTAACTTTTTGCCCATAGTTTTATTGATTTATTGTTTTGATGAAAGATGAAACCCCTGTCCCCGGTCCATGCCACGGTCGCGACAGGTGTGCAAAGGTACACGAATTTTGTACCAATCCGGGTCGCTATGCCTTTTTTGCAGATTTTGGAAGATGCCGGCGCACCCAATCATCCCGCGGCAAATCCCCCGTGTCAATTTTTCAGGCAGCCAACAGGCTGTTTGTCAGTAGGCTCGTGCCGGCGCGGTATCAATTTTGTCGCTCGCCGACCGTAAAACTCCTATATTTGCACCCGCAAACCGCAGTTCTTACAGCAGCCGCAGTGGCAGGCGCAAGCACATCTATGATCAGCAGAAGAAACATCCGGGTAAAGGTCATGCAAACCCTGTATACCCTGGAAGCGCAGGAGGGAGGCACCATCAGGCCGGGAGAACCGGTCAGGATCCTGCAAAAGCATTTCGACCAGTCCAGGCAATTACTATCCTATCTCCTTTATATTGTCATTGAAATAGCCCGCTATGCCGAGACGGACGCGCGGCTCCGGGCCTCCAAACACCTGCCCAGTGCCGGGGACCTGAATGTCAATATCAAGCTGGCGGGTAATGAATACCTGTGGAAAATGCTCGAAGACCCTTCGCTGAAAAAGGCGCTGGAAACCGACAAGCCGCAACTCCAGGACAACAAAGAGCTCATCCGGAAGCTCTATCTCGAACTGGTCGCTACGGGCGAGTACCAGCAATACATCCGGGAGAAAAGCCGGGAAAAGAAACCGGAGAAGGAAATGCTCGAGTTCATTTTTTCCGGCCTGATGCTGTCGAGTGAACCATTTCTGACGCATGTCGAAGAACTCTTTTCCAACTGGGACGACGACGGCGAAATGATCAGCCAGATCGTCATGAGCTATATCGCCAGGCCCGGTTCGCTCGTGTTCCAGGAAATCATCAGCAAGGAAAAATGGGATTTCGCAAGGGTCCTGCTCGAGACGGTCATGGACAAAAAGGAGACCGTGATGGAACTCATCCGCCCGCGGCTGAAGAACTGGGACGCCGAACGGATCGCCACGCTGGACATGATCCTGATGCAGATGGGCGTCGTCGAATTCCTGTATTTCGAGACGATCCCGCCCAAAGTGACGATCAACGAATACATCGACCTCGCCAAGGAGTACAGCACGCCGCAAAGCGGGCAGTTCGTCAACGGCATCCTGGACAATATCCATAAAGAACTGGTCCGCGAAGACAAGATGCATAAGGTCGATTTCAGATCGAATTAGTAGGTTTGCAAAAAAGGAGCCGCCTCCGGCGGTCGACGGATGTCAAACATTAGCAAAAAAAACCGCCCCTCATGAGCACCTTTATCCCGGGTTGCCTGTTCTCTGTCCTGCTGGCGATGTCGCTTGCCTCCTGTCGCTCGGACGCTAAACAGGACCCCATGGCCGCCATGACCGATTCCACCCGGTTCACGACCATCCAGTGGCTCGACTCGTCCTACCGGGACTTCGGCACGATCAAAGAAGGCCAACGGCTGGACGTATCCTTCCGGTTCAGGAACACCGGGAAGACGCCGCTGGTCATCAGCCGTGTTCAACCCAGCTGCGGTTGCACCATCGCCGAACAGCCCAAAGAGCCCATCGCGCCGGGCGCGGATGGACAGATCCGGGCCACCTTCAACAGTGAGGGCCGCCCGGGTGTTAACCACAAGACCCTATTCGTCAGTTCGA
This sequence comes from Puia sp., assembly GCA_035545215.1. Taxonomy (GTDB): domain Bacteria; phylum Bacteroidota; class Bacteroidia; order Chitinophagales; family Chitinophagaceae; genus Puia. Next base: position 5,426 of record DASZYU010000111.1, on the reverse strand, counting down.
ACACAAAGGGCAGACAGACCTGGTCGCTCATGTTCTCGGTAGTGGTCGACAGGAAATCATAATTCAATACAAACAATAAACAACAATGACGCATTCTTTATTAGTCGTGTTCCTGCAGGCGGCTGCTCCCGGCGGCGGCTCTCTCCAGCTGATCCTGCTGGGTGGTATGATCCTCGTGTTCTGGCTCTTCATGATCCGTCCCCAGGCAAGGAAAGCCAAGATGGCCAAACAGTTTCAGGAAGGCATGGAGAAGGGACGAAAGATAGTGACCATCGCCGGCATCCACGGGACCGTGAATAAGGTCAATGAGGACGGCACGATCATGATCGAAACCAGCCCAGGCAGCTATCTGAAGATCGAAAAAAGCGCGATCTCGATGGAATGGACGCAAAACCTGGAAAAAGCGACGACGACACCCGCCAAATAACGAACAGAAGCCCGGTGAAACCGGGCTTTATCATTATCCATCAGAACATGTTACGAGTCGGTCTAACGGGCGGCATCGGATCCGGGAAATCCACGGTCGCGGCGATCTTCGAAGTCATCGGCGTGCCCGTCGCATACGCCGACACAGAGGCAAGGCGGCTCATGAACGAAGACGCCGGCCTCCGCGAAGCCATCAGCAGGCATTTTGGCAGCGAGGCTTACCGGAACGGTTCGCTCGACCGCAAATACCTGGCGGAAAAAGTTTTCAACGATGCCGAAAAATTGGAGTTGCTGAACAGCCTCGTACATCCCGTAACGATCCGGGAAGGAAAAAAATGGATGCAGGATCGGTCGGCCCTCCACCCCTATGCCATCCGTGAAGCCGCGCTGCTGTTCGAAACGGCTGCTGCCGGCGAGCTCGATTTCATTATCGGTATCTATGCGCCGCAGGCATTGCGCATCTATCGCGCCACCCGCCGCGATGGCGTCACCCGCGAGGAAGTCCTGCGGCGTATGCGCAGCCAGATCGACGAAGACATCAAAATGCGTTTGTGCGACGCCATTGTCTACAACGACGAGACACGGCCCGTGATCCCGCAGGTGCTCGACCTCCATCAAAACCTGCTCGCGTTGTCAAAGTCATCCGCCTCCGCGGGCTTCGCTGGCCGGCCTCCGTCTTCCGGCGGCAGCGCCGGTTGACCCCGGCGCGCGGCAGCGTTGTCCTCAAATCCCCGGCGCGCGGCAATTTGAATTCTGGTGCCCGTCGCCTCCCGCCCGCTACTTCAGCTTCGCCAGCGCGTCCTTGATCCTGCCCCAGGCCTTCTCGATATTCCCCATGCTGTTGGCAAAAGAGAAACGTACGCAGGCCGGCTCGCCAAACGCATCGCCCATCACCGAAGACACATGCGCCGTATTAAGCAGGTACATCGAAAAATCGGCCGAGTTGCGGATGGTCGTCGTACCGTCGCTTTTCCCGAAATAAGCCGAGACATCCGGGAAAATATAGAAGGCGCCCTGCGGTTCAAAACATTTCAGACCCGGTATCTGTCTGACGAGTTCCATCGTCCGCTGCCTGCGCGCGGTAAATTCCTTCACCATATTCCTGGACGGCGTCAGGTCGGCCGTCAACGCGACAACCGCCGATTTCTGCGCAATGCTGTTCGTGCCGCTGGTGAACTGCCCCTGCAATTTCTCACAGGCTTTCGCGATCTCCGTATTGGCCGCGATATAGCCCAACCGCCATCCTGTCATGGCAAAACCTTTGCTGAGTCCGTTGACGATCACGACGCGGTCCTTGAGATCGGGCCACTGGGCTATGCTCTCGTTCTTGCCGGTGAAATTGATGTATTCATATATTTCATCAGAAATGATAACTACCTCAGGATGTTTGCGAAACACAGCCGCCAGCGCTTCCAGCTCGCCCTTGGTGTACACCGCCCCGGAGGGGTTGCACGGGGAAGAGAAGAGGAAAGCCTTCGTTTTCGGGGTGATCGCCTTTTCCAGTTGGGCCGGCGTGATCTTATAGCCGCTTTCGAGCGTGGTATGCACTTCCACCACTTTGCCGCGCGCGATCTTCACCAGCTCGGAGTACGTCACCCAGTACGGAGTCGGGATGATCACTTCGTCGCCTTCGTCCACGAGCGCGAGTATCACATTGGCCAGGCTCTGCTTGGCCCCCGTGCTGACGACGATATTCTCCGCCTTGTAATCCAGGCCGTTATCCCGCTTGAATTTGGTGCAAACGGCTTCCCGCAGATCGGCATACCCCGCCACGGGGGTATAATGCGACCAGTTGTCGTCGATGGCTTTCTTTGCTGCGTTCTTGATATGCTCCGGCGTGTCAAAATCGGGCTCGCCAAGGGAAAGATCGATGACATCGACGCCTTTGGCTCTCAGTTCCCGACCAAGCTTGGCCATTTTTAAGGTTTCCGGTTCGCTGAAGCGGGAGAGAATGGAGGATAATTGCATAAATTGATAAATTGCGGCGCGAAGGTAGGAAAAAACCTATATTTGCCGTTCCTAAAAAAAACAAACGACACTTAACAATGAGAGCACTGGTAAGTCTTTTCGCTGCTTTATTGATCGTCATCTCCGTGTACCAGCTTTCCTTTACCTGGTTCGTCAACAAGCATGAGTCGGCGATGCAGGCAAAGGCGAAAACAGCCGTGTCGAGGATATACCCCCAAACCGCCAAACAAAAATACCCGGGCAACAAAGAGGCGCAGGCCCTCTACCAGGACACGCTCGACGAATTGTACAACCAGCGCCTGGCCAGATTGCTCGACAGCACCAAAGAAACAAAGATCACTCCCTGGGGCACCACTTACCAGAAAGCCAAGGAAAGCGAGCTGCTGTTAGGTCTCGACCTGCAAGGTGGCATGAGCGTTACGATGAACATCTCGCTCGACGGTCTGATCAAGAGCCTGGCCAACAATCCCCGCGATCCGAACGTACTGCGGGCGATCGCCATGGCGCAACAGAAAAAGCTCACGAGCAGCACCAACTTCATCGACCTGTTCGCGGAATCCTACAAAGAGATCGATCCCACCGCAAAGCTTGCCCCGCTGTTCTCGAATATCAACCGGAACAAGATCGGGTATGACGCTTCCGACGCCACCGTGCTGGCCTGGCTGCACGACGAGGCCGCCGCCGCCATGACCCAGACCTTCCAGGTCCTCAGCAACCGGATCAACCAGTTCGGCGTAGCGCAGCCCAACATCAATCTCGACCAGGCCAAGGGTATCATCACGGTCGAACTGGCGGGCGCCAAAGACCCGGACAGGGTTCGGAAATACCTGCAGTCGACGGCCAACCTTCAATTCTGGGAAGTCTACTACTGGAGCGATCTGCAAGACGAATTCATCGCAGCCGACAAGGCGGTCCAGGCCTATCTGAATGGCACAAAGACCGACTCTTCTGCCGCTCACTCCGACAGTACGGGCGCCACCAGGACGGACTCGGCGAAAAAAGACTCGACCCGCCAGGTCGCCAATTCCCAACCCCTGTTCCACGTCCTGATACCCGCCGAACCGCGTCAGGGTCCGGACGGAAAGATGCAGAATTTCGCGTACGTGGGCCGCTCGCTGATCAGGGACACCGCCATCGTCAACAGTTACCTCAACAATCCCATCGTCAGGAGTAATTTCAAACAGGACCTGAAATTCCTGTGGGGAAAACAGGAATTGGACGAAAACGGCAAAAAAGTGCCCGTCCTCGATCTGTATGCGATCCGAACCGTCCCCGGGTCGGATAAGGCCAAGATCGAAGGTTCCGTGGTGGAGAATGCCTCGCAGGACTTCGACCCCATCACCAGCGAGGTCGTGGTCGAGATGAGCATGAACAAACAGGGTACGAAGGAATGGGCCGACATGACCACCAAGAATGTCGGCAAGCCGATCGCCATCGTCCTCGACGACATCGTCTACTCCGCGCCGTTTGTCACCGAACCCATCACCGGCGGTTCGTCCCGTATCACCATGGGCCGCGGGAACAAGGGCTCGGAACAAACCATCGTAGAAGCGAAGGACCTGGCCAATATCCTGAAATCCGGTAAGGTCGACGCCCCCGCGAAGATCGTATCGGAACAGGTGGTCGGCCCCACGCTCGGTCAGGAAGCCGTGCACGGCGGCATGATGGCGTTCGCGATCTCTTTCGTGGTCATCTTCGGCCTGATGCTGATCTATTACAACACCGGCGGCTGGGTGGCCAACTGCGCCCTGATCCTGAACCTCCTGTTCACGATCGGCGTGCTCAGCTCCCTGGGCGCCACGCTCACGGCTCCGGGTATCGCGGGTCTCGTTCTGACCATCGGTATGGCCGTGGACACCAACGTTATTATTTTCGAACGTATCAAGGAAGAGCTCAGCCGCGGGAAGAGTTACCCGCTGGCCATCAAGGACGGTTACCGCCGGTCGCTGGCGCCCGTTCTCGACGCGCACGTCACCACCTTGTTGACGGCATTGATCCTGTTCTATTTCGGTCTGGGACCCGTACTCGGTTTTGCAACGACGCAGATACTCGGTATCCTCCTGTCGCTGTTCTGCGGTATCCTCGTCTCGAGACTGATCACCGATTTCTATACGAACAAGAATCGCCACTTCAATTATTTCACTCCGCTGTCGAGACGGATCTTCAAACATGCTTCTTTCAAGTTCATCGAATACCGGAAAGTCGCGTATTTCATATCCGTTTTCGTCCTGATCTTCGGAGTCGGCTCTTTCTTCCACGGTTTCAAAGAGGGGGTCGAGTTCCAGGGCGGCCGCAGCTATATCGTCAATTTCCATAAACCGGTCAATACGATCGAAGTAACCCAGGCACTGCGAAAATCGCTGCCCGGCTCCGAGCCCATCGTCAAGACCTACGGCGGTAACGAACAGCTGGATATCACGACGGACTACATGGTCAAGGAAACCGGCTCCGCGACCGACTCGATCGTCCTGGCCAAGACCTACGAAGGGTTGAAATCCTTCCTGCCGCAAGGCACCACCTATCAACAGTTCGTCGCCGAAAAGAATAAATTCCTGGTGGGCGGCACCAAGGTCGAGCCGACCATCTCGGACGACCTCAAGGCAGGCGCGGTAAAAGCGACCATCGGCGCGCTAATTATCATCTTCCTGTACATCTTCATCCGGTTCCGCGACTGGCGCTATTCGCTGGGTACCATTATCGCCCTGCTGCACGACGTCTTCGTTACACTGGCGGTATTCTCCTGGCTGAAAGACATCGTCCCCTTCCCGTTGGAACTCGACCAGCATTTCATCGCCGCCGTCCTTACCGTCATCGGTTATTCGATGAACGATACCGTCATCGTGTTCGACCGTATCCGCGAGGATAGCCACCTGATGAAAGGCGCCACGAACGGCGAGATCATCAACCGGGCCGTCAACGATACGCTGGGTCGTACGATCATGACCTCGCTGACCGTGTTCCTGACCATCCTGATCCTGTTCCTGGTGGGTGGAGAAGTAACCCGCGGGTTTGCCTTTGCCATGCTGGTGGGC
>DASZYU010000110.1:0-49203 GCA_035545215.1 Puia sp. | reverse complement strand
TGGCGTCATTCCACAGCTGATGGACCGCAAAAGGTACAACGAGGACGGCGTCGGCGGCATGCATGTCTATGCACCCTGGTGGCTCGACAACAAGAAGCTGGATTTCCCCCGCGGCTATCACATCGAATTCGGCGGCGGTTTCGGCATGCCGTTATACGGTTTCCAATGGGATATCCACCGGCTCAACGGTAAGATCGCGATCAAGGGAAAGACGAAGGAGGCCGGAGGCTACGGCGCCTCGCTGAAAGAAGACTACCGGGTGCTCTTCGGATCGCACGTCGGCATGGCGGGCCGCGGTGAAGCCATCGCGCGCAGGGAAAATTACTGCGAGATCGACCCGAACGTCGTCGACAGGTACGGCATTCCGGTACTGCGATTCAATACCAGCCACTCCGAGTACGAGATCAAACAAGCCAAACATATGAAGCAGACCTTCGCCGAGATCCTTCACGCGATGGGCGCCGTATCGATCTGGGGCGCGGATGACGGCGAGCACAACAACTGGGGTCTGCACGCGCCGGGCAATATCATTCATGAAGCGGGCACCGTCCGCATGGGCAACGATCCGAAACACGCGCCGCTCAACAAATGGAGCCAGGCGCACGAATGCAAGAACCTTTTTTGCGTCGACGGCGGGCCCTTCGTATCACAGGCCGACAAGAACATCACCTGGACGATCCTGGCGCTGTCGATGCGCACCAGCGAATACATCGTCGACCAGCTGAAGAAACAAAATATTTAACGCGCCGCACGCGGCCATCAACTGCATCACATGGACAGAAGGAAATCGATAAAGACCCTGATCGTCGGCACCGTCGCCGCGGGCTCGCTCGCCGAAGCCTGCAACACCGCGGACAGGAAGGCGACTCCGGAATCCGCCGAAAAAAGTACGGCCGGTACCGGTATCAATCGGATGAAGGAAGAAGCCGAATGGGAAAAAGAAGTCCGCTCGAAAAATTTTTTCACGCCCGATGAAATGGCTACCATCACCGTCCTCGTCGACATCATTATTCCCAGGGACAATATCAGCGGCAGCGCTTCGGATGCGAAAGTGCCCGAATTCATCGAGTTCATCGTGAAGGATGTCCCGAGCCACCAGACGCCCATGCGCGGTGGCCTGCGCTGGCTGGACATGCAATGTCTCAACCGCTGGGGAAAGGGCTTCAGGGATTGCCAGCCCGCACAGCAGATGGAAATGGTCGATGCGATCGCCTGGCCCGACAAGGCGAAACCCGAAATGGCGCAGGGCGTCGCGTTCTTCAACCTGATGCGCAACCTGACGGCCAGCGGATTCTACACTTCTCCCATCGGCGTCAAAGACCTCGGCTATATGGGTAACGTTCCGAACCAATGGAACGGCGTTCCCGATGACGTGCTGAAACAATACGGACTCGCCTACACGGAGAAGGAATTGAAAGAATGCTACGACCCTGGCCGGGCATAGGCGTTCTCAACCACCGCGGCGAAAAGGCCCGCCGCTATGCGGAACCGCCCGTAAGGCTGATCCTAATTGAAGATGGGCTTGAAATAATATCCCTCCTCGCTGAGAACAAAACTATTGGGGACAAATGAAAGAAGGGATTTCCTGACCATGTCAGTCGCTTCCTGCTGATAGTGCGCGCCGACCTCGGGGGTCTTCATGGCAAACTGCCAGCTCTGTATCTTCAGCAGGGCGATGCGGCTTTCCTGCAGCAGATAGTTCTCAAAACGACGATGCTCTTCGGCCAGGTGGTTCTGATTGTTCTGCGTATAGGGGGTCATAGGGACTCTTGGCTTTATTTAGAATATTGGATGTTTCTCCCGGAAATAACGCGGGAAAAGGTGTCAAATTGTGTGCCGGACCCCCATTCCTTGGATTGGAATTTTTTTCCCATCGGCGGAAGACTTCGGCGAGCGGGCCGGGTACACGACCTTTGTTTTCAGACCCTTGCAAACTGGCACCCGTTTAGCAACCCATCTATCGAACAGCTCTTCGAAAGAAATTCTTGATCGACATCAAAATATTACCTTACTAACGTGTTGACGGCCATCAATAGTTAAAAGGTTTTTTTCTGGTTTACAGTTTTTCAGGCTTACAGGTTCTTCTACAAAAAAATGAATGACCCCTACCCAAAAAGTAGGGGTCGTTCCGTTTTAGCCCAATCCGGGATACCGATTCCCGGAACGGGAAGGATTCCATCCCCCCGCCGGCGCAAAGGATTGATTAAATAGCATTTAGTTGTTGGCATGTTATCTGGAACTTCTATGCAAACAACCTGAAGACCCCTTTACCCAAGGTCTTGACCCCAGATCCCCCGCTCAAGAGATCCCTGAACCCGAACCCCACGAGGCCGTGTCGAAAGACATGGCCTTATTTCATTTTTTCCGCCATTCTTGCCGTCCCTTCTTCATTTTTTCGCTAATATTGCCGTCCCTTTCTTTAAGGATATTCAACTTATGGACAAATTGCTTTATTTGGTTCCCGTTCTCGGAGCCTTAGGACTCGTCTACACCTTTATCAAATTCTCGTGGGTTTCGAAACAAGATCCCGGCAATGCACGAATGCAGGAGATCAGCCAGCATATCGCAGAGGGTGCCATGGCCTTCCTGAAGGCGGAGTGGAAGATCCTTTCTTATTTTGTCATCATCGCAGCCATTCTCCTGGCCGTAATGGGTAGCTCGAATCCGCATTCGAATTGGTCCATCGCGATTTCCTTTGTCCTCGGTGCAGTACTAAGCGCCACCGCCGGCTATATCGGCATGCGCAGCGCTACCAGGGCGAATGTCCGCACGGCGCATGCTGCGCGCACAAGCCTGGCAAAGGCATTGAAAGTATCTTTCACAGGCGGCTCGGTCATGGGACTGGGCGTCGCGGGTCTGGCGGTACTCGGTCTCGGCGGTCTTTTCATCGTCCTGAAAGCCATTTTTGCATCCGGATATGGGGTCAATTCCGAACAGATGAGGACGACCATCGAGGTGCTGACGGGTTTCTCGCTCGGCGCCGAGTCGATCGCTCTTTTTGCACGCGTTGGCGGCGGCATCTATACGAAAGCTGCGGATGTCGGAGCCGACCTGGTCGGCAAGGTCGAGGCCGGTATACCCGAGGACGACCCCCGGAACCCCGCTACGATCGCAGACAATGTCGGCGATAATGTGGGCGACGTCGCCGGCATGGGCGCCGATCTTTTCGGCAGCTATGTCGCTACCGTCCTGGCAACGATGGTACTCGGACAGGAAACGGTAGCCGATGACAAGTTCGGCGGTCTGTCCCCGATCCTCCTGCCCATGCTGATCGCCGGCATCGGTATCATCTTCAGCATCGTCGGCACGCTTTTCGTCCATATCAGCGAATCGGCCAGCGTCAATACTTCCACGGTCCAGCGGGCGCTGAACATGGGCAATTGGGGCTCCATCGTGCTGACGGCCCTGGCCTGCATCGGCCTGGTATATTATGTATTGCCCGACACGATGACCCTTCGCGGCACCGATTTCACCAAATGGGGGGTTCTCGGGGCGATCGGGGTCGGCCTGGTGGTGGGGACGCTGATGAGCATCATCACCGAATATTATACCGCCATGGGTAAGGGCCCGGTACTGAGCATCATCCGCCAGTCGGCCACCGGGCACGCCACAAATGTTATCGGCGGCCTGGCCGTCGGAATGCAATCGACGTTTCTGCCGATCCTCGTTCTGGCGGGTGGCATATGGGGTTCTTTCGCTTGCGCCGGTCTTTATGGCGTAGCCATCGCCGCAGCAGGTATGATGGCTACCACGGCCATGCAGCTGGCCATCGACGCTTTCGGACCGATTGCGGACAACGCCGGTGGCATTGCCGAAATGAGCGAGCTGCCCCGGGAGGTCCGCGAAAAAACGGATGTGCTGGATGCCGTCGGAAATACGACCGCTGCTACCGGTAAAGGTTTTGCGATCGCATCCGCGGCGCTGACCGCGCTGGCCCTTTTCGCGGCATTTGTTGGCGTCGCCGGCATCGGGGGCATCGATATCTATAAGGCGAAGGTTCTCGCCAGTCTTTTTGTCGGCGGCATGATCCCCTTCATTTTTTCCTCGCTCGCTATCCAGGCCGTCGGTCAGGCAGCGATGGCCATGGTGGAAGAGGTCAGAAGACAGTTCAAGACCATACCCGGCATCATGGAAGGCACCGGGAAACCCGAATACGACAAATGCGTCGCCATCTCCACCGAGGCCTCGATCAAAAAGATGGTGCTTCCGGGCGCTATCGCCATCCTCTTCCCGCTGATCATCGGTTTCCTGCTTGGACCGGAAGCGTTAGGCGGTTTCCTGGCCGGCGCCACGGTGTGCGGCGTGCTGATGGGCATTTTCCAGAACAATGCGGGCGGCGCATGGGATAACGCGAAAAAATCATTTGAAAAAGGCGTGGAGATCAACGGCCAGATCCATTACAAGAAATCCGAACCGCACAAGGCCTCTGTCACCGGGGACACCGTCGGCGATCCCTTCAAGGATACGTCGGGCCCATCCATGAACATCCTGATCAAACTCATGTCGATCGTTTCGCTGGTGATCGCTCCTACCCTTGCGGCTGTTTTCCACACGCGCGAAACCACCGGCGTGGCAGCACATGCGCCGACCACGGTGCAAAAAGTCGCCGCAGTACCCGGGCGCACGCCAGGCGCTGCAATGGCCGCGCAATACCGCCCGGCAGTCCCGGTCGCCGGCGAACACCGCTAAAAAAAAATTTGTCGATCTTGTATTAAAATATATCTTTACACCTGACACTAATCAGATCCAAATACCAAAGTCCCGGTGTTTCTACATCGGGGCTTTTTTTTGCCCGTTCCCCTTCGGCTTCGCCTCATCGCCTCATCCCCACATCACCACATCGCCTCATGGCCTCATCGCCTCAGCGCCACATCGCCTCATCGCCTCATCCCCACATCGCCTCATCGCCTCATCCCAGCTTCAGCCCCTTACTCTCCGCCTCCAACCCTCTTCCCCGCCGGCAAACCCGCGTACTCTCCACGCTTTCCATCCGGCCATCACCGCCGCGCATTGGATTCAGCCCGCCTCGTCCAATCCTCCGGGCCGCCCCTGCGCCCCATAGAACCATCGCCGCCACCGACCATCAAATTCACCTCGCCTTAACAAACATTTACGAAAAATATCGTAAATTGGGATTCTAAATCTCTATATAAGATGCCGACGAAGACGATCAAACCGACGGAAAGTGAGCTCGAGATCCTCCAGGTCCTCTGGGAAAAGGAGCAGGCCAGCGTTAGAGAAGTGCATGAAGAGCTGCTGAAAAGCAAGGACGCGGGCTATACCACGACGCTCAAGCTGATGCAGATCATGTACGACAAAGGCCTTGTAAAAAGGGACGATTCGTTCAAAACGCATATTTACCAGGCTTCCGTCAGCAAGGAACGGACGCAGAAGCATTTGCTCGGCAAGATGATCAATACCCTGTTCGGTGGTTCACCGGGCGCATTGGTACTGCAGGCGCTCGGCAGTCATAAAGCCTCCCCCGCTGAGCTCGAAGAGATCCAGCGGCTATTGGACAATCTGAAAGATCAATAAATACCGGTATGCACCTTTTGACCCAATCCGCTTTACTGAAGGCGCTGGGCTGGTCACTGTTCAACAGCCTGTGGCAAATGAGTTTGCTGTGGGTGTGCTATCACTTATTCGTTTTGATCTTCCGCGATGCTTCCGCCAGGACCCGCCACGGATTGGCGGTTATCCTCCTGGCTTCCGGCGCAGCCTGGACCGCGCTGACATTTGTCACGACCTATTGGTTCGCTCCCGAAACCGGGGCCTGGATCCTGACGGCTCCTTGGCAGGCATACGGAAGCCGGCTGCTCTCCACCAGCCGGTCCCTTGTCGAGGGCGCGCTGTCGTGGTGCTCCTTTCTGTATCTTCTGATATTGGCCGGACTTGCGATTCGTTATGCCGGCGACTATCTCCGGTCGCGTCGCCTGACCCGCAGCGGTCTGTCGAAAATGGCGCCCGAATTCCGCATATTCGTGACCACAACGGCGCGGAACATGGGTATCGCACGGCATGTAAAAGTGTATTTGTCTTCCCTGGTGGGGGTGCCGATGACCCTGGGTTGTCTGAAACCCGTGATCCTGCTTCCGCTGGCGCTGACAACACATCTCAGCCCCCAACAGGTGGAGGCGGTCCTGGTGCACGAGCTGGCGCATATCCGGCGCAAGGACTATTTGATCAACCTGGGCGTAACGGCCATGGAGCTCCTTTACTTCTTCAACCCGTTTACGCGCCTGTTGATCGCCCAACTGAAAAAAGAAAGGGAGCATTGCTGTGACGATCTTGTGCTGCAGTTCCAATATGACCGCCGGGCCTATGTCTCCGCTCTGCTTTCGCTGGCACAGGATCACCGGCAGATCGTTTTGACGATAGCGGCCACCGGCGCAGGCGGCAATCGGTTGTTATTGCAGCGGGCAAAACGCATCCTTCACCAGGAACGGAAGTCTGAACCGCCGCGCGCCAGGTCCCTGTTCCTTTTATTCCTGACCACGGGAATGGCGCTGCTGGCCCCGGCGCTAAGCCATCGCGCCCTGCGACCCGCCACGGATCTTGCGGCAAACGCGAAACGGCAGCCTGCGGTCACCGCAGCTGCCTATCCCACCGCGGAAGGTTTCGGCAAACCGATCATCAATTCTGTCACCAGGTCCCGGCCGCCTGGGACGAAGATGGCTGCTCCAACGGCTGCAACGACGCACGCCTCCCATAAGGCCGCCCTCCACCGGACCGATGCGGGCAATACCGCCACCGTCCAAAACGAGACTTTCCTATTCAGGACGGCGGCCCCGATGACCATTGCCGACCCTGCCTTTGCAGACGTCGTCATTCTGGACAACCGCGACTTTTCGATAGCCGACCCCTCCAGCGCGCCAAAGCCAACTCCCGCACCGCCGTCGGCCACCGAGAGCTATCCTTTTGTGCCGCAATCGAGCTTTTCTTTCCACTATACGGACACGCTTCCTCCGGAAGACCGCCTGGCCCTGTTGACGCTGGCGACCGAAAAATCGATCCGCGACCAGATCGTCCAGTTGGAGCGCCAGTTGAAAGTGCGGCTGTATTTGCTGCGGAAAGAACGATCCGCGCTGACCCAGCTTTCTTCCGCCGGAACGGGTAATCCAGCGGCATCCGACCAGGGCGCCCGATCGACTTCAGAAAAACGCTTGAAACAGCTTTTCCACGAACAGTTGCAATTGGAACAGCAATACCTCATGCAGATGGATAGCCTGCAACGACAGTTGCAACGCGCTGCCCGCCGTCTTACGACTGTATATATCTGATGGCATTCGGCCCTTCGCAAAAAAGAAGATCGAGGATAGACAGGTCCGGAACGAACCCGATGCGTTCTTCGAAAACCTGTCGGTAACGGGGCGCCCCGGCTCCAACGTCGCTTCCATTCCGACCGGGCGGGATGCCTTCGCCCCCGACGGTCCCCGGCTCAACTCGTCCCGCTTCTCCCCCGATGCCTTCGCCCCCGACGGTCCCCGGCTCAACATATCCCGCTTTTCCCCCTACGCTCGCCGCTTCGCGATCTCCCGGCTGGACCGGTTCGTCACGCTTTCGCCCCGGCACGATCCTTCCCCTCCAATCCAGCACTTCGTCCCCGGAATAACCCTTTTGATACCGGTCGCTTAGCGCAATCGCCGGGGCCATTCCCAGCACCTTCGTCGACCAGTCGAAACAGGCCAGGTTCCAGTCCAACAGGAATTTCACCGGCCGGCGATACAGGTCCGCCAGCTCATCGCGGTAAAGCTCGAACCAGGGTGACCGCCCGTAACAGGACGCGATCGTCTTCCAATGCCTGTCGCGCCATCGCTTGTCATCCGCGACCCGAACCTCCTTCATCAGACATCTCTGATCCCTCCCGCCGACGATCGGAATACTCAGATCGATGACCCCTTCAGCGCCCGTGATGCGGCAACGGTTGCGAAAACTCATTTTTTGCCAGCTTTCGTATTGTTCAAAAACAATATTCGTGAATCTATACGAAATTTTATAGTAGCTAAACTGTGCAAAATATTGAGAATCAATGATTAATTTCATGATATATTTATCATTTATGGATGTTCCACGAAACCGCGCAAAATCCCGGAAAAATCCGAAGAACCGACTCGCCTGATATTACTTTAAATATGATATAAATAAGTTTAATCAATTTATAAGCAATAAGTTAATAGAATTGCTAAATTACTAATCTTTTTGTCTTTCTTTTTCGGCGCGAACCGCGCTTCGAATCCGGCGAAAAACTAAACAAATTAGCGCCATTTCCGCGTCGCTAAGATACGATACAAACCGAACACCGGGTGTATCGGAACTGAACACCCTCTCCGCTACCCTACCCGACAACCGGCTGAAGACCAGCAACAAAATTTTCCGGCATTGTCTTCGATGGAACCCTGGCGGCGACCTCGTCGTCTTATCTAAATACGATCCCATGCTCCGCAATTTTTTCCTCCTTACGGTTCGTCAGCTTCAGCGAAACAGATGGTTCACGGCGATCAATATTGCCGGTCTTGCAATCGGCATTGCGGCCTGTCTCGTTATCCTGCTGTATGTCGTGAATGAATTAAGCTATGACCGGTACAATGAAAAAGCGGATCGGATCGTCCGCGTCTGTTTTCGTGGAATCATGCAGGGCGGGGAAATAAAAGAGGCCGATGTCATGCCGCCGGTGGCCGGCGCTCTGAAAAACGATTTCCCCGAAGTGCTCGAGGCGACCCGGATACGGACATTCGGCACGCCCCGCCTGGTCGCCGGAACGAAGATCCTGCGCGAAGACAATTTCGCATTTGTCGACCCCAACTTCTTCCAGGTATTCACGCTGCGCCTGATCAGGGGCGACGCCCGGACGGCGCTTAACGAACCCAACACCATTGTCATCACCCGGGCAGTAGCAAAAAAGTTCTTCGGCGACGCAGACCCTATCGGGAAGGTACTGGTCTCCAAGGAGGACGATCTGAAACCGATGATCGTGACAGGGGAGATCGACGCCGTACCCGACGATTCCCATTTCCATTTCGGCGTCTTTGCTTCCATGAAGGGGCTCCCCGAAGCCAATAGCCCTTCCTGGATGACGTCCAACTTCTTTACCTACCTGGTCCTGCCGAAAGGCTACGACTACCGGAAACTACAGGCAAAATTGCCGGCCGAGATCGACAAGTACATCGGGCCGCAACTGAAAGCGGCTCTCGGCGTTTCGCTCGATCAATTCAGGAAGCAGGGTAATTCGATCGGTCTGTTTCTCCAGCCGCTGACCGATATCCACCTCCATTCCGAACTCAGCGGGGAACTTGAGCCGAACGGGGACATCAGTTATGTATATATTTTCAGCGCGGTTGCCGTCTTTATGCTCCTGATCGCGTGCATCAATTTTATGAACTTGTCGACAGCCGCAGCGACCCGCCGGGCCCGCGAAGTCGGGATCCGAAAAGTGCTGGGTTCGCTTCGCAGTCAATTGATCGGTCGCTTCCTGGGCGAATCGTTGTTACTGACGGCCATCGCCTTCCTGCTCGCCGTCGGGATCGTGTATTGGGCCCTGCCCGTGTTCAATGCCATCGCCGGAAGGAACCTCTCCTTCCATTGGGCTGCCGATTGGCGGCTAACGGCGATGCTCGTCGGGCTGTTCCTGTTTATCGGGCTGCTGGCAGGCAGCTACCCGGCCTTCTTCCTTTCGTCGTTCCAACCGATAGCCGTCCTGAAAGGCCGGCTCAGGTCCGGCGGAAAAAGCCTGTTCCTCCGAAGCGGCCTCGTCGTATTTCAGTTCTTTATTTCGATCAGCCTCATTGTCGGGACAGCCATCGTATACGACCAGCTCTCCTTTATCCACCATAAGAAACTCGGTTATGACAAGGACCGCGTGATCGTCATTCAGGAAGCTTTCTGGTTGGGCAGGCACTTCGATGCCTTCCGCCAGCGTTTGCTCGAAGATCCCAGGGTTGCCGGCATTACCGCTTCCGGCTACCTTCCGGCCGGCCCCAGTTACACCAACAATTTCATGGCTTTTGGCGACGATCAGCCGACGCGTCTGCTGAAGTCGGTCCGTTTCGAGGTGGACGAGAGTTATATTCCGACCCTGGGAATGCACATGGCGATGGGGCGGAACTTCTCCCGCAGCTTTGCCGCCGATTCGTCCGCCATGATCCTGAATCAGACGGCCGCCATGGCCTATGGATGGGGTGACAAGGCGGTCGGCCATACGATCACGCACAGCGAAGGCAACGGTATCAGTCGTACTTATCACATCATCGGAGTGGTCGGAGATTTCCATTTCCAGTCGCTGCACCGACTGATCGCGCCGATGGTCATGACCCTGGGTGGTGATGAATCCAATCTGATCGTCAAAGCGAAGACCAGCGATATTCCCGGATTGGTAGCTTCGATGCAAAGGCAATGGAACGACGCGAAAGCCGATATGCCGTTCGCCTACTCCTTCCTCGACGACCGTTTCAACAACACCTATCGGTCGGAACAAAACATCGGGCGTATACTCGGTATCTTTGCCGGTCTCACCATTTTCGTCGCTTGTCTGGGCCTCTTCGGCCTGGCAACCTTTGCGGCAGCAGAACGGACCCGCGAGATCGGCATCCGCAAAGTACTCGGCGCCGGTACCGGATCGATCGTATCGCTGCTGTCGAAGGATTTCCTGCGGCTGGTTGGACTGGCCTTCCTCATCGCGTCCCCGGCCGCCTGGTGGGCTATGAGCAAATGGTTGCAGGGTTTCCCCTATCGCATCACGATCCCCTGGTGGATCTTCGTCGTGACCGCCGCGCTGGTGACCATCATTGCTTGGTTGACGATCGGTTTCCGCGCACTCAGGGCGGCGTCGGCTAACCCAGCCGACAGTCTCCGGGCGGAATGAACAGGCCCGCCCCAAAGGGGCGGGGCCTCATCCCTTAAGCCGGCTTTCGGGCCGCTCATCAGCGGCCCCCAATCATTCCGCCAGGTTCAGTTCCTTATGCCCCAGCTCTTCCAGCTTGCGCTTTCCATAGGTCAGCCGCGTGATCACCACGAACAGCACCGGCACAACGAAGATGGCGAGACTGGTGGCCGCGAACATCCCGCCAAGCACGGTAAATCCAATGGTATTCCTCGCGACCGAGCTGGCGCCCGAGGCCAGCGCCAACGGCAATACCCCCAGCAGGAAGGCCACCGATGTCATGAGGATCGGTCTCAACCGCAACTTGACGGCATCGAGCGTCGCCGGGATCACGCCCATCCCGCGATCCACCCGCTCCTTGGCAAACTCGACGATAAGAATGGCATTCTTCGCCGACAGACCGATCAAGGTGATGAGTCCGATCTGTGCATAAACGTTATTGGTTAGCCGCGGTCCGATCACCCACAACGTGAAGATGGCGCCAAATACGCCGATCGGCACGGCCAGCAGGACCGAGAAAGGCACCGCCCAACTTTCATACAGCGCAGCCAGGAACAGGAAGACGAAGACCACGGACAGCATGAAGATATACACGGCGCTGTTCCCCGACTTGATCTCCTGCAAACTCAGACCCGACCAGTCATAACCGTACCCTTCCGGAAGCACCTTGGCCGCCACGCGTTCCAATGCCTGGATCGCCTGACCGCTGGAATACCCTTGCTTCGCGCCCCCATCGATCTCGGCGCTGCGGTAGATATTGAAATGCGAGATCAGCGGCGCACTCTCCGTCAGCTTGTAGGATACCACCGAGCTCAGCGGAATCATCTGGCCCTCGGAATTTTTGACGTAGTAATGATCGATGGAATGGATCTCGGTCCGATAAGAAGTATCTGCTTGCGCAACGACATAATAGTTCCGTCCGTAAAGGGTCAGTTGGTTGATATACGTACTGCCCATATACATCTGGATCGTATTGTATACATCGGCCAGGCTAAGCCCTAACTTTTTGGCCTTTTCCCTGTCGACATCCACCTCATAACCGGGCGTATGGGCGCCAAAGAAGGTAAAAGCCTGCCCGATCTCCGGCTGTTTGTTGGCCTCGGCGACGAATTGGTTGACCACCCGTTCAAAGCTCTTGATATCGTCATTGGACTGCCGCTGCTCGATCTGGATGCTGAAACCGCCCGCGTTACCAAGACCCGGAATGGCCGGAGGCTGGATCACCACGATACGCGCGTCTTTGATAGCGGCAAATCGTTTGTTCAGCTCGGCAATGACACCGGTCTCCTGTTCGGCTTTCGACTTGCGTTGGTCCCAGGGTTTCAGCTGCATGAAGATACTTCCGGCGTTCGATTTGAAACCGAAGGTGAGGATATTCAATCCGCCCAACGCAGCCGTATGCAATACACCCGGCACTCCCTGGGCGATATGCTGCACACTGTCCAGCACCGCAAGCGCCCGCGTCGTAGAGCCTGCCTCGGGGATCTCGAAAGAGATGAACACCCGACCCTCATCCTCCAGCGGAATGAAACCCGTAGGCTTCTTTTTGAACAGGACCACGTCCCCCGCGATGATGCCGGCCAGCAGGACCAGGGCCAGCGGCGCACGCCTGATCCAGCCCTTTACGCCAATGGTATAGCGCATCGTAAAACGGTGGAACCACTGGTTGAATTTATAAAATACCCAATTGATCCCCCTTAGCTTCTTGTCCGGACGATGTTCCCGCAGCAGCAACATACACAACGCCGGTGTCAGCGACAAGGCCACGAATGCGGAAATAAGCACCGAAATGGCTATGGTGATGGCAAACTGCTGGTACAACCGGCCGACGATACCCGGGATAAATCCCACCGGCACGAACACCGAGGCCAGGATCAGCGCTATCGCAATGACGGGCCCGGAGATATCCGAGATCGCTCTGGCCGTGGCTTCCCGGGGCGAAAGATGCTCGGTGTCGATATAATGCTGTACGGCTTCCACCACGACAATGGCATCGTCCACCACGATGCCGATAGCCAATACGAACCCGAACATGGTCAGGGTGTTGATCGTAAAGCCCAGCGGAACGAAAAAGATGAAGGTCCCCACGATCGATACGGGGATTGCCAGGATGGGGATCAGGGTCGCGCGCCAGTTTTGCAGGAAGATGAACACCACGAAGGTCACCAGCGCCAGGGCGATGAACAGCGTCCGGACTACGTCGTCGATCGAGACCTTTACCACCGACACCGACTCGAAGGGAACGCTGTAGGCCACGTCGGCAGGGAAATATTTTCTGGCCTCTTCCATGGCCTTGTACACCCCGTCCGCGGTCTCGAGCGCGTTGCTGCCCGGCGCCTGGTAGATCAGCAGATAGGAGGCCCGTTTGCTGTCCACGAACGAGTTGGCCGCATAGCTCACCTTGCCCAGCTGGATACGCGCAATATCTTTCAGGTAGACGATTGAATTTTGCTGCGGATTGCTGCGGACCACGATGTTGCCGAACTGTTCTTCGGTGTTCAGCCGGCTGTTCGTAAAGACGGTGAATTCGAACGGTGCGCTCGCGCTTTGCGGGGGAGCGGCCACCGACCCCGCGGCTACCTGCAGGTTCTGCTCGTTGATGGCATTCTGCACGTCGTTCACGGTAAGGCCCAGTTGCGCCAGCCGGTCCGTCTTTAACCAGACACGCATCGAAAAGTTATCGGCGCGGCTGATCACATCACCGACGCCGGGCACCCGTAACAGGATATCCCGAAGATAAATGTTGGCGTAGTTGTCCATGAAAGGGATGCTGTGCGTTCCCTTTGGCGAGTAGATCGCCACGAGCATCAGGATCGAAGGGTTCCGCTTGAGTGTCGTTACGCCGAGCTTTTGCACCTGCGTCGGCAGTGTCGGCAAGGCGATCCCTACCCTGTTCTGGATGTCCAACGCCACGATGTCGGGGTTGGCCCCGATGTTCAGCGTCGCCGTGATCGAAGCCGTTCCGCTGTTGGAGCTGTTGCTTTGCATGTAAGCGATCCCCGGCACGCCGTTCACCTGCGTCTCGATAGCGGTCGTTGTCGTCTGTTCGACGGTCTGCGCATCGGCGCCGACGAAGTTAGCCGTGATCTGAACGGTCGGAGGCGTGATATCCGGGTACTGGCTGACCGGCATGTTCAGGATGGCCAGACCGCCCACGAGCAATATCACCAGCGAGATGACGATCGCCGTGACCGGCCTCCTCAGAAATACATTCGAAGACTTCATAATATCGTTATGATGATGTTTGTTCCTTTCCTCACCTGGCAGGGCCTTTCACCGGCGCCGCATTGATGGCTGAGCTGTCGCGCAGCTTTTGCACACCATCCACGACGATCCGGTCCCCCGCATTTAACCCGGTGCGCGCAACGACCATCCCCCCGATCCTCGGACCGAGCGTCACCTTCCGCTGATACGCACGACCGCTATCCGACACGAAAACGAAATATTCGCCCAACTGCTCGACCACCCCTTTGAACGGTATCAGTAACGTGCTGTCGCCCGAAGCGTGTTTCACCCGGATGTTCGTCGTCAGGCCCGCCTTCAGCTCATCCTTCGGATTCGGGAACGTCAACCGGACCTTGATCGTGCCCGTCGTCGGGTCTACGGTGCGGTCGATCAGGTACAACTGACCGGGATAAGGATAGATCGACCCGTCCGGAAGCACCGCCGTGAATGTCGAATCGCGGTCTTTGCCTTTTTCGAATAAAGCGGTGAATCGAGGTATTTCCGCCTGGTCGATCGAGATATCGACCGCCATCGGATCGTCGGTCGACACCGAATTCAGCAAGGTCTGCGGATAGACCGAAGTGCCGACCTTTACCAGCGAGATGCCGATCGTACCGTCAAACGGAGCGTATATCTGCGAATATTTCAGATTGGTCTCCACGCTGGCCACATTCGCCTGCGCCGCCTCGACCTGCCGTTTGTTCGCTTCGAGGTCTGCCGTCTGGTGATCGAGCACCTGCCTGGCGATGGCATCCTGTTTGGCCAGTTCCTGGTACCGGTCGTAGTCCTGCTGCGAACGCGACAGATTCGCTTTCGCCACATCGAGATTGGCTTTCGCCTGTTCGACGGCCGCCTTGTATTGTTGTTGATCGATCTCGTATAATTTCTGCCCTTTCTTCACCCGCTGTCCATCCTTGAAATAGATGCCCACGATATTGCCCGAAACCTGCGGCTTGATGTCCACTTGGTTCAACGGAGTGGCCGTAGCCGGATAAATGTCGTAATAAGTAGCGTTGCCCGGTTCTACGGTATAGACGTTCACGGCGACAGGCGGGGGCGCCTTCGGACCGGCCGCGTTATCCCCGCACGAGGTCAGACCAAGCGCCGCTACCGTTAAAAGAGCCATCCCTTGTAAAAGACTTCTCATATGAAAAGAAAATGTTTTTGTCAGTTATACCGGACCGTTCCCAGCGCCTTCTCCACATCCAGCTTGCTGGCCAACACCTGGAAAAGCGCGTTGCTGTACACCAGCTGAGCCGTCCTCAGATCCGTCTCGGCCGTGATCAGGTCGAGATAAGCCTTGATGCCCGAACGGTACTGCAGCTCGATCGTATTGAACACATCCCTCGCCAGGCCCAGGTTCTCGCGCTCGGCATAATAGTTATTCAGGTATCCCTTGTAAGCCGCCATCGCCTGCGCATATTCGGTCGATATCGCCGTTTGCAGGTTGATGACGTCCCAGTCGATACGCGTCAGCTGCAATTCCGCGATCCGGATGTTCTGCGTGCGCTTCGTGCCCTGGAAGATCGGCAGATTGACCTGCAGACCCGCATACGAGCTCGGGTAATTGTTGGCGTAAAGACCGCCGAGCGCGGGGTTGAAATAGTTCATATTATAAGCCGCATTGGCGTTAACGCTCGGAAGGTATGCCCATTTGTTGTATTTGACGTCCGCCTGTTGCAACCGCCGTTCGGTCATCAGTTGCTGGAATTCGATCCGTTTGGAATAGTCCACCGGCGCAAGCGTGTCCACGTAGATCTCCGACTCCATCTGCGCGCTGTCATAGTGCAGGTGCAGCGAGTCGGGCGCCGTATAGCCCATCAGTTGTTTGAGCAAGGCATATTTCGCCTTCAGCGACTCCTCGTCGTTCTTTCTTTCGGCCTTCGAATTATTCAGCGATATCGTAGCCCGTTTGTAATCGGTCTTGTCGACCAGGCCCCCGCGGTACTGGTTATACGCATCCTTCAGGTTCCGCTCCAACCGCTCGATATCGTCGTTCAGGACGTCGATCTGTTTAGCCGTCAGGAGTACATCGTAAAAAGCCTTGCTCACATTCACCGCCAGGTTGATTTTGTCGTTGACGGTCGTCTGACGGATGCTGGTCATGACATCGTTCTTCGTCCTGGCCGCGAGCAGCACATCGCGGTTGAACAGCGTCTGACTGAGTCCCAGCGCAATGACCGAACTGTTCGCGACGCCGCTGGGAGAGACGCCGCCATTGAAATAGAACGATGGTAATTGAAAATAGTGTTGATAGCTGCCCGCGAGCCCTATCTGCGGGTACCAGTCGGCCAGACGGCTTTTGATCTGCCTTTCGGTGATCTGCTCGTCCAGCATCGCTTGCTGTATCTGGGGGTAATGTTTCAATGCATATTGCACACAGGCCTGTACGGTCACATCGGATAACGTATCGGGCGCCTTCTGCGCCCCGGCGATACACCAGATGAAGCTGAATCCACTGCTGATGAATACTCTTCGGAATACTTTCTTCATAATATGGATGGCTATTTATTCTCCCGTTTCAGGGACGGCAAAAATCGTTAGATTGACCGGTATATCCGCCGCCGCTGAAATAAATATCCATGACCGGCGAATGATGCGGGCAAACGCCGCGGCGCCCGCTTCCGTTCTTGGCTTCTTTCGGAATAGAAGGGCACAAAGTTAAACAAACGTTTGAATTAAACAAACGTTTAATCAATTTTTAAGAAACGAGCAGTTGGATTACCTTTAGGCGCTAAAACCTGGCTTCTATGTCTATTCACACGATCCTTGGCGCGGGCGGCGCAATCGCCGACTCGCTGGCCGGGGAACTGGCGGCCCGGCATATTCCCTGCCGGCTGGTTTCCCGTCACCCGACCGCCATCGACGGGGCAACGGTCCTGGCGGCCGACCTCACCGACAGCGCGCAAACCCTGCAGGCAGTCGCGGGCTCATCGGTCGTCTACCTGTGCGTGGGCCTGAAATACGATTACCGCGTGTGGCGGCGTGACTGGCCGCGCATTTTCGACAATACCATCGAAGCCTGCAAACGATCCGGGGCGCGTCTCGTCTTTTTCGACAACGTGTACATGTACGGCAGGACCGAGGGACCGATGACCGAAGAGACGCCCTATGATCCATCCAGTCGCAAAGGCGATCTTCGCGCACGCTTGGCGACGCAACTAATGAGCGAGGTCCGCAAAGGAAATATCGCCGCCGCCATCGCCCGCTCCGCGGATTTCTACGGCCCGGGGACCACAAAGACCAGCATGCCCGATCTGCTCGTTTTCCAGCGGCTGATAAAAGACAAGCGCGCGCAGTGGCTGCTGAATGCCGATGCGCCGCATTCCTTCACCTATGTGCCCGACGCCGCCCGCGCCCTGGCGATCCTCGCCGCCGACGATAACAGTTGGAACCAGGTGTGGCATCTGCCGACCGCCGCACCGCCCATCACGGGGAGAGACTTGGTCCGCAAGGCTGCCGCGATTCTTCAAAAGGATGCCCGCTGCCAGGTCCTGCCCGCGTGGATGATCCGGCTGGGCGGGCTTTTCGACCGGACGACCGCCGAGCTCCACGAGATGCTTTATCAATACGCGTACGACTACCGGTTCGATTCCTCGAAATTCGAAAAGGCTTACCACTTCACACCTACACCGTACGACGAAGGCATCCGCGCTACGGTGGAATGGCATCTTCACAGGCGCGGATGATGCCGGGTTGCCGGATTTGCGGCTGGCCTGCTCCCCCCACCACCATCGCACATTCCGGGAACGTTTCCGTAAGTAATTTTTAAGCGATCGCCGCGATGGGCTAACTTGGCGGCTATGATTACCCGTCACACGACTGCGCTATTCATCGCCGTTCTGGCCGGTGGCATTCCCACCGCACAAGCCCAGCCTTCCGTCAAAGAAATGTCCTGGTACATGCAGCATGCCCCGTTCAAAATGCCGGACATCGCCCGCACTGATTTTCCCGCAAAGGACTTTCGTATCACCGACTACGGCGCAGTCGCAGACGGACATACCCTCTGCACCGACGCTATCCAAAAAGCCATCACCGCCTGCTCGGCGGCCGGCGGCGGTCATGTCATCGTCCCCGCGGGCCGGTGGCTCACCAATCCCATCGAGCTGCTCAGCAATGTCGACCTCCATTTCGAAAAAGACGCCTATATGCAGTTCAACCCCGACCACTCGGGCTACCCGGCGGCCGGCGGCAACCGCGATGCGGTCAGACCGCCCCTCTACAGTCTCGAACAGGAAAATATCGCCGTGACGGGAGATGGTACGATCGACGGCTCCGGCGAAACATGGCGCCCCGTCAAGAAGGAAAAACAATCTGCTGAACAATGGCAGCAACTCCAGTCCTCCGGCGGCTTCCTGAGCCCCGACGGCAAGATCTGGTGGCCCGACAAAGAGGATATGGAGCACCCGAACCGGCGTCCCGTAATGGTCTCTTTCGTCAAATGCAAACGGGTCCTGCTACAGGGTGTCCTGCTGCGCAATTCCCCGAAGTTCATCTTCTATCCCGTTCACTGTACCGACCTCGTCCTCGACCACCTGAAGGTCTACAACGAATGGTGGGCACAGAACGGCGACGGCATCGATATCAGCGCCTGCAAACGCGTGATGATCTATGCCTGTACGGTCAACGCGGGAGATGATGGCATCTGTATGAAATCAAGCGGCGCAAGTCCCGACGGTCCGGCGCTCGAAGACATC
Source organism: Puia sp. (assembly GCA_035545215.1). Classification (GTDB taxonomy): domain Bacteria; phylum Bacteroidota; class Bacteroidia; order Chitinophagales; family Chitinophagaceae; genus Puia. The sequence goes on along the minus strand of DASZYU010000110.1, from coordinate 30,405 downwards.
ATCATCGCCGGTTGCACGGTGCTGCGCGCGCACGGCGGTTTCGTGGTCGGCAGCAACACCGACGGCCGCATGCACGACATCTTCGTCAGCGACTGCTATTTCTCGGGCACCGATGTCGGCCTCCGGTTCAAAAGCAACAGGGGAAGAGGCGGTCTCGTAGACGATATCTTCATCCAGGATATCAATATGCAGAACATCGCCAGGGAAGCCGTGCTCTTCGACACCTACTATGAAGACGCGCCCGCCGGCGTTACGCGCAAGAACGTGACCTATACCGACAAAACGCCTGAATTCCGCGACATCCACATCAGCCGGATCGACTGCCAGGGAGCAAAGACCGCCATCTCTATCACGGGCCTTCCCCAAATGCCGATCAGCAATATCTTTTTCGATGACGTGACCATCCATGCGACCAGGGGCGTCGTCGCCACGCAATGCCGCAACATCGATCTGCAACACGTCACGCTCGACGTTACCGAAAAACCGGTGATTCAGGCCGACGCCACTGCGGAAATAAAGACACATTGAGCCCGGCGAGCCGCCACGGCCCTAACCCTTCGCGAACCGCCCAGCATCGAGCCCCAACGAGACGCGGGACATCGCCGGTTCACGACCGCACGCACACCACGGGCATTTTGCAGGACGATTTCGGGCCAAAACCCGCTACCAGTCTCCATTTCAGAAGAAAATAGACAAGTCTGTCTAGTACTCGAAAAATCGCATTGTGCACCCGGCTACCGGTCATCGCGCATCGAACGCGCATTTTCGCCATAGGCCCGGAGCATCTCCTGGAAGCTCATCCGTTTGACCATGCCATCCACGATCTGTGCGATCCGGCGGGCACGCGTGCCCTGCGTCTTGGCCGCTTTCACCCAATTGCCGTACCAGTTCTGGTGCGATTTGGGCAGGCTCTTGAAATGCCGCTGCGCCTCCGGCTCGTCGGCCAGGCATTCGAGCAGGTCCTTTGGCGCGACGAGCTCCTTATTATCTTCCTCTATCTGCACCTCGAGCGTATCGCCCTTTTGTTTGCGCAGCGTCTTTCGGACAGCCGATTTGAGCGCCATGATAAAATCGCCCTCACCCATCGGCAACAAGGCCATGCCGCTGATCGGGTGATCATCCAGCCGGCCCTTGACCCGGAATGACCGTTTGTTGCCCGGTTTCAATTCCTGCGCCACCTTCGCCGGTATGAGGATATACGACCAACCGGTCTTCTCCCCCATCTGCTGGAATTGCAATATTTTCGCTTTGAACTTAACCACTCCCGAAAATAAAAAAAGGGGCCCAAAATTCATCCGATCGGGCCCCTTTTCTTATGCTCTTTTCTTATGCTCTTTTCTTGTTCTGTTTCAGCGCAGCTTCGATACCTTTCTTCAGATTTTCGAAAGTAGGTTTCCCGGTGAACGGCACGCCGTTGATGAAGAAGGCCGGCACATCCCGGACACCTTTGTTCAACCCTTCGAGCAGATCGCTCCGGACCTGCCAACCATAAGTCGAGTTGACCAGGTTGTCCAGGAATTTTTTATTCACCACGCCGACATCTTTCGCGTACTCCCGGAGACTGATCGCTCCGAGCCGGCGACGATGCGCGAATAACATCGAATGCATCTCCCAGAACTTCCCTTCCTGCGCGGCGCCCAACGAAGCCTCCGCTGCCTTCATGGCATGCTGGTGGATCCTTGTCAGCGGGAAATGCCGGAAATTGAACCGCACCTTCCCAGGGAATTGCTTCAATAGCTTTTCGACCACCTCGTTCACTTTGGCGCATGCCTCGCTCTCATAATCCCCGTACTCCATCAGGGTTACCGGTGCTTTCGGGTCGCCTACAAAAACGTCCTTCGTAGGAATGATCTCGGCTGTTTCTTTTGCTTTCATCTCATTGGTATAACAGCCGGCTATCACTTTGGTTCGGCCATTCTGTCACTTTTTTCCACCTGCGGATGCTCGTTGCGAAAAACGACCACCCCATCGAAAACATCCACCAGGACCGGTGAAGTCTTGTCGATATCCCCCGCTAATATCCTCTTACTCAACTGGTTAACGATTTCCTTTTGGATGAGGCGTTTCAGCGGCCGGGCGCCGAACTGCGGATCGAAGCCGTTCTCGGCCAGGTAATCGACCGCATAATCGCTGAAATGCAAATTGATCCCGCTCCTGGCCACCATCCGCTGAAGACCCTCCAGCTGGATCCGGATGATCCCCCGGATCTCGGCTTTGAGCAGCGGTTGAAAGAGGATGATCTCATCGACCCGGTTCAGGAATTCGGGGCGAATGGTCTGTCTCAGCAGATCCATCACTTCCGTCCGGGTCCTTTCCATAACATCCGGCCGGTTCTTCTCCGTGACATCCTCGAAATTGGCCTGGATGATCTGGCTGCCCATGTTGCTGGTCATGATGATGATCGTGTTCTTGAAGTTCACCACCCTGCCCTTGTTATCCGTCAACCGCCCGTCGTCCAACACCTGCAACAGGATATTGAAAACGTCCGGATGGGCCTTTTCGATCTCGTCCAGCAGTACTACGCTGTAGGGTTTTCGCCGGACCGCTTCGGTCAACTGCCCGCCTTCATCGTATCCGACGTATCCCGGAGGCGCTCCGATGAGCCGGCTGACCGTATGTTTTTCCTGGTATTCGCTCATGTCGATCCGCGTCATCATGCTTTCGTCATCGAAAAGATATTCCGCCAGCGCCTTGGCGAGCTCGGTCTTACCGACTCCCGTGGTGCCCAGGAAGATGAACGACCCGATCGGCCGCCTCGGATCCTGAAGCCCGGCACGGCTCCTGCGAATGGCGTCGGCCACCGCCTCGATCGCCTCATCTTGGCCAACGACGCGTTTGTGCAACTCGTCTTCGAGATTGAGCAGCTTTTCCTTTTCACTTTGCAACATCTTCGCTACGGGAATGCCCGTAGCTTTTGCCACAGCCTCCGCGATGTCTTCGGCATCGACCTCTTCCTTCATCAGGCGCGACCCGGAGTTCATCCTGGCCAGCTGGGCCGAATACTCATCGATGATGCGCTCCTGCTCCTTGATCTTTCCATAGCGGATCTCCGCCACCCGTCCGTATTGTCCTTCCCGTTCCGCCTTCTCGGCCGCCTGTTTCAGGTTTTCGATCTCCGCCTTGGAATTCTGCACCTTCTCCACCAGCTCTTTTTCCTGTTTCCATTTGGCCTTCAACGTATCCCGCGACACGCTGAGGTTCCCGATCTCGGCGCTTAATTCCCGCAGCTTGTCCTCGTCCTTCTCGCGCTTGATCGCTTCCCGCTCGATCTCCAGTTGACGGATCTGCCGCTCCAGCCTGTCCAGTTCCTCAGGCATTGAGTTCATTTCCAGCCGAAGCTTGGCCGCGCTCTCGTCGATCAGGTCGATCGCCTTATCGGGCAAAAAACGGTCGGTGATATAGCGATGCGAGAGCTCGACCGCCGAAATGATCGCCTCGTCCTTGATCCGGACATGGTGGTGCGTTTCATAACGGTCTTTCAGACCGCGCAGGATCGAGATGGCGTCATCCACACTCGGTTCGTCGATCATCACGCGCTGAAACCGGCGCTCGAGCGCCTTGTCTTTCTCGAAAAATTTTTGGTATTCATTGAGCGTGGTGGCGCCGATCGCCCTCAGCTCGCCCCTTGCCAACGCAGGTTTCAGGATATTGGCGGCATCCATGGCCCCTTCGCCTCCGCCCGCGCCGACCAGCGTATGGATCTCATCGATAAAAAGAACGATCTCTCCTTCACTGCCCGACACCTCCTTGATAACGCTTTTTAGCCGCTCTTCGAACTCCCCCTTATACTTGGCGCCCGCGATCAACTGGCCCATGTCCAGGGCGTATATGATCTTCGACTTCAGATTTTCCGGTACATCGCCATTGATGATCCGGTGCGCAAGCCCTTCGGCGATGGCTGTTTTACCGACGCCCGGCTCGCCCACCAGGATGGGGTTATTCTTGCTGCGCCGCGACAGGATATGCAGCGTCCTCCGGATCTCTTCATCCCGGCCGATGACCGGGTCCAGCTTGCCCTGCCGGGCGAGCTCGTTCAGGTTCTTCGCATACTTGTTCAGCGCATTGAACGTGGCTTCCTGGGTCTGGCTGCTGACCGTAGACCCCTTCCGAAGGTCCCTGATGGCCGCCGTCAGCCCTTTTTCCGTAAGCCCCGCGTCCTTCAGCAGCTTGGCCGTATTGTCATTCCCCTGTACGAGACCCAGCAAGAGGTGCTCCACGCTGACGAATTCATCCCCGAATTGCTTCAGATCGGAACCCGCCCGGAGGATCGCATTGTTCAGCTCGCGGCTGATGCTTTGCGCGGGCTCTCCGCCGCTGACCTTTGGCAGACGCTGGATACTCTCGTCCAGCTTGCTATCCACGAAGGGCACATTCACGTTGTTCTTCTTAAGCAGGAATTCCACCGGCGAATCTTCTTCGCTCAGCAACGCCTTGAGAAGATGGTCCGTATCTATGGCAGGGTTCTGACTGTCGAAAGCCAACTGCTGCGACCGTGCCACCGCCTCCTGTGCTTTGATAGTGAAATTATTCAGGTTCATATCTTTATGATTTTCCTTTTAGTTATGAATAAATAAGTAAACTTGTGACACAAAATCCAAACCACGTTCACAATCCAGCTATTATGTCATACACTGCCCAATTAATCTGCCGGCGATTCAGTTTTTTCGTGCCCCTCCTGCTATTCTGTCTCCCCGTTTTTTCCCAGTCCAATTTCGACGCCGTCGATCAATTGCTTAAACAGAACCAAAAGACCCTGGGCGGTTACGTCGTGCTGGTCTCGAAGGATGGCAAGATCGTCTACCACAAACAGGGGAACGAAGACTTCACCGCCAAGTCGCAGGCCCCGATCGCCGCCGCGGGCAACTGGATGACGGCTGCGCTCGTCATGACCTTTGTCGACGAAGGCAAACTCTCGCTGGATGACAAGGTCGCAAAATACATTCCGATTTTCGGGAAATACATGAAGGGCTATATCACGATCCGCAATTGTCTGACCAACACCACGGGCATCAAGACGGATGAGAACATCCAGCGGCCGATGGAAAGAAATCATTTCGAGACGCTGGAGGACATGGTCAATACGTACGCCGACAAACATTCCATCGCCACCAACCCCGGGACCGAAATCTTCTACAGCGACCTGGGGCCCAATATCGCTGCCCGCGTCCTCGAGGTGGTCTCCAAAAAGCCTTTCGAACGCCTGATCCGCGAGCGGATCACCAGCCCGCTGAAAATGCGGGGAACCCTTTTTTCCAACGAAGTGGGCGGATGCACCAATCCATCCAACGGCGCCCAGTCTACCGCCAACGACTACCTCAATTTCCTGACCATGCTGCTGAACAAGGGGACATTTGAAGGAAAACGCATCCTCAGCGAAAAAGCCGTTCAGGAGATGGAAACGGCCCAGTTCGCGGGTCTGCCGGCCAAATTCATGCCGGCCGGTTTGCAGGGCGCCCACGTAGCGCTGGGTTCCTATATCACCAGTACGAGCGCATCGGGCGCGTCGACCGCCTTCGTGTGTCCCGATCTGCTTGGGACTGCCGCTTTTCTCGACAATTGCCGCAACTACAGCGCGATCATTATCGTCGAAAAGCCGGTGGAAGAAAAGAAACCCCTCTACCAGAATCTAATGAACCTCCTCGGCGAAGCCGTCGGGGGAAGTTGCAATTGATGAAAAACGATGGCGCGGCCTGCGGCCGCGCCCGGTCCATCGCCGTGTTATTCTTTCTTTACCAGGACCACCCGCTGGTTGTCCGACTGGTACAGCTGCTCATAGAATTTGACCAATCCGGCATACTCGGAGGGCGGATAACTTCCCGCGGTCTGCTGGAGATAACGGTAATAGACCAGCTTGTCCCCCTCGAAATGAACACTCGAACGGAACCTGCCAAACCGGCCCTGGATATCCATGTCCCTGGGCATCGCCTCCGGCCGATAACCGGGGGGAACGCTGATGACCGCGCTGTCGATGTCCGTATGCGAGTCGCGGGTAATATAATCGAATTTGCGAACGCTGTCCGCCGGCAGCCTGGTCCGGCTACGGTCGAAAACGTTGGGTGCGATGAACAACCTTCTGCCCGAAACACTGGCATAGTTCAGAGCCACCACATGGAGGTCTTCCTTTACGGTCGGCCGGGGACCCTGCAGTTCCGTGTAATGGCTCGCCTCTACCTTATAGGTCGGAAGATAGAACAGCTCGTTGAGGTACTTTTCCCGCTGTTCTCCCGTCAGCTCGTCCATCATGCCATGCGGCAGCTCGGATGAAACGCACCGGTATTCCGTGCTCACGTCGGCATCCAGGTTGCCGTCGGGACCGATCTGCGCCTTCACCGTCCGGATTTGCGTATTGTCTCTCGCTGTATAGGAAGGGGTCCATACGACATGCCCCCCATCCGCGTCGATCAGCAACGCCTGTCTCCCACCGGTAAAGGTGCCCATGTATCCCGGCGATTCGGTCTGGCTCGTGCATTCGAGCCAGATGCTGTCCCTGGCCAGCGGTACGCACACGATCACGTGGTTGAACTGGTTGAGACTGGGAAAAGCCTCCACCATGGGCGGAGCATCCCCTTCGGCCCTGACGATCACATACCGGGCCGGAACACCCGCTTCCTTCAACAGGGCGACCATGTAATTGGACAGCGCCTTGCAATCCCCGTATTTCTTCGTCGCCACATAGGTAGCGGGGAAGGTCTGCAGGCCGCCGATGCCAAGCGAGACATTGATATAATGCGTATTCTGCTGCAAAAAACGATACAGGACATAGACCTTGCGCCGGGCGTCTGTGATGCTGTCGGTCAGGGAATGCACCTGCTGTTTGACATTGTCCGGCAAGACGTCCCGGCCCGCCCACAATTGACCGACGAATTTTCCATAGTCCAGCCAGGTGCTCATGTTGCCTTTATAGCCCTCCAGTTCGAATTCGGACGGACCGATCAGGACATAAGGTTCTACTTCGCGCCATCTTGGCCCATGGGCCTCCCTGTGCCGGGCAGGCAGGTTTTTAGCCTCCCAGGTGTAGATCTTCTTGTCCTTCTCTTCTGTGATCACGGGGGCCGGGGCGCCGTTCAACAGCAAATACCGCAGGTTGTAATCTTTCGGAGCGATCACGGTATATTTGGAGTGCTGTGTCGAAATGCCGGCATTCATCAGCGGCAACCAGTCGTCGAAATCCCGAATGCCGTCGTGCTGTATCTCTTTCTGGTAATCTACCGTGTAAGGATAGGTCTGACAGTAGAAATCGAACTGCAGGTAACGGTCATCCGTCGCAAGGCTGCTCTCGTCCACATAGCTCCTGTCCTGCATGTCCTTCTTTTTCATCTTCCGGACGACCTTGCCCAGGCTATCGAACAGGATGCCGGACGCCTCGTTCACCGTCGTGAACTTATCGTAGTCCAGCCTGTAACCGCCCAGATTGTCCCCGCTGGAATTGAGGACGGTATAGACCTCGTTTTCGCGTTCGATCGCTTTTCCGGGCGATCTGATCTCCACGACATGATCATCTTCCCGAACGACAACCCGCGCGCCTTTCCGCAGCGAATCGGGGATCAGCGCGGCGCTGTAATTCTGGGCAAAAGCCGGAACGGGAGCCAGCAGCAACAGCCAGTAAAGGGTCTTTCTCATGCCTTTTTCTTTTTAAATACGATCTGTTCGCTCTGCTTCTTGACGATATAGGCGAAAAAGTCGCGCAACGTGGCATAGTCTTCGGGTTTGAAATTGGCCTTGTTCAGCTTGATCCTCGACCGGAACTGGATACCTTCGTCGCTCTTTACGATGAGGTATTCGAAGAAACCTTCGTTGTCGTTGAAAAGCACTTTTGCCTGCTTGGGCAGTTCGTCGATCTCGTACCCTTTCGGGACCTCCATGTTCAGCGTATAGATCTCGTCCATCGCAAAGGGCATCTCCACCGGGTACTTGCGTTCCGCCGCTTTGAAAGGGTTCTCCTTGTATTCCTCTCCCATCATCGGATTGAAATAGAAGACATCTGACGCCGGATCCGGCGCGACCCGCACGTCATAGCTGATCTGTAACGGATCGTCGGGACGCAGCAGTGAGTCGATCTCGAAATTGCTGGCCGACTCATCGCCCGCATAGGCCGTCTCGATCTTCTTCGTGTATTCCTTCTGGCCGCCGGTTTTGATCTGCTCGCGGATCGCACACGCCTCGTTGAAACCCGGGGTCGTCTGGAACCGGCCGCTGAGCCCGCCCTTATCGTCGTTGTTGAGGATGACGAGCGTGATCTTCTGTTCGCTCATCGCATTCGCATCCAGCGAGACATAGGAAGGCATTTGCTTGTTGAGCACCCGGGCATATCCGTTGTAGCACCTTTCGGGCAGCCGCCCAAAACCCAGCCACGGCTCGCTCGCGTCCAGGTAATATTGCATGGAATCTATCGTTACCCTTGCGATCACGTAATTGAACCGGTCGATGAGGGGATATACCTCGCTGGCGAATCCATTCGACCGGGTGCTCAGGATCACGGGGTCCGCGGCGATCTTCTCGTGGCGCAACATCGCGGTCAGTAGCAGATTCACATCCGCCTCGTTCCCATTCCGGTTCTTGAATACGGTCTTCAGCGGATCCGAGAGATAGAGACCGCTGTGCGCCGTGCAATTGTATTTGTCGCGCACATAGGCAAAGATATGCTGCGCCTTTTCGAGGTCCTTCGTCGCGCCCTGTGTCGCAGCCTTGCAATCGTCATCGAGCCATCCGTTGTTCTTGTCCAGGTCGGCGCCGAAATCTTCGTCCGCCAGCAAGGCCTCGCTCACCTTGAACCAGTCACCCATAAAATCTTTATAGTAGTTGAACTGGGTGAAACGGTAGGCCGCAAGCTGAAACTCGATCCTCGCCAGGTAGTTGTACAGACTCGTAGTATACGGTTCTTCTTTGAGCGCCGGGACGTTCTTCATCACCCAGCGATGCGTGACCACCTGGTCATCGAAGCTCTCGTGATCATCCCTGTCCGCCCCGCCCGGGAAGGTCAGGTTGAAACGGGTCGACCGGCTGTCGGTGCTATTGATGGCGAACGGTTCAAATCCGTAGCTGAGCGTGACGTACTGGAAAAATACGGGTATATCCACCTGGTACTCGCTCCAATTGCAGGGGTACCCGCCCTGGAACGCCCAGGGTTGAAGATTGAAGATGAACGGCGAATACTGTGTATACGTGTACTCCAGGATCGACCCTTCTTTGAGCGCGGGGAAGGTGAACTTCTTTTGAAGGTGATTCTTGCTGAGCTTGTCGGTGAAGATCGATTTATCGTCCAGTTTGGTCTCTACCACTTTCCCGTCTTCGAGATTGTAGGTAACGGCCTTCAACCCTTCGATCTTTTCCTGTTCGGTCCCGGATATATACAACGGTATCGTGACCGTCGCCGCGTCGAAGGCATTTCTTTTCAGGATCCTGATCCGCCGGGAATGTTTGAAAACGATGTCGAACCAGCCTTTGTTACTTCCTTCGAATGTGCTTACGCCATAGTCGGCTATTACAACCGCACCGGCCGCCGTGTCCGTTGCGGGTGCACCGACTTTGAAATCGTCGGGCGTCACTTTTCCGAATTTGACGGGAAGTTTGTCCTGTTTATCCTGCGCATGCAGCCCCGGAACGGACAACAGGCATATACAAGCCAGCAACCATCCTTTTTTTGCAGTAGTCATGAACTTTGGGTTATAGTGGTTAGTAGTGGGGTTATTTCTTTTTTAAAACGATGGGCTCGGCTTCCTTCTTGACAATGTAACCGAAGAAATCGCGAAGCGTCGGATAGTCGACAGCCGGGAACCAGGCCTTGTTCAACCGGAGACGGCACCGCATCTGGATCTGGTCACCCTGGTGGGCGATCAGGTATTCGAATTGCCCCTGATCGCCGTTGAGACCCACCCGCGTGGATTTGGGCAGCTCGTCAACGAAATAGCCCTGGGGTATGTCCATCGAAAAGATAAAGGTCTCGTCCATGGCATAAGGCAGCTCCACGGGGTATTTTCTTTCGGCGGCGTCGAACGGGTTCTTCCGCCAGCCATCACCGATCAGCGGGCTCAGGTAGATGACGGATGCGTCCATGGGCTGTTTCATGGTAAAGTCATAGTGAACCTTCACAGGATATTCCGGCAAATCGACCGAATCGATGTCGCCGTTGCTGATCTCGATGTCGTCTCCGAAACGCGTCTGGATGTCCTTGAAGAATTGTTGTTTCCCGTGTTCGCGGACATTCTTACGGGTCTCATAGGATTGCTGCGCGCCCAGCGTCGATTGCCAGGTGCCTTCCAATCCCTTGTCCGTGGCAGTCAACATGACCAGCGTCGTACTCCTTTCCTTGAGCGAGTCGGCATCGAAATAGACCGAGCCGGAATCCTGGTTGCTGATGATACGTGCAGGACCGTTGTAACAGTCGCCGCTCAGTTGTCCAAATCCGAGTTCGGGATGCGCCGCATCCAGGTAATAGACCATACCGTCCAGGTCCAGGCGCGCTATCACATAATTGAGCCGCTGAAGCATCGGGTACGAGGCCATACTGAAGCCGTAATCCCTCGTACTGAGTACCACGGGCTCCGCGCGAAAACCTTTCTTCGTCAGCAAAGCGATCAGCAGCAAATTGATATCCCCGACGGTTCCGCTGTTGTTCCTGATCACATCCCCCAGATTCGTTTTAATATATTTGTAGTAGTGATTGGTGCAGGTAAAATGATGGCTGACATAATAGTAAACGGCCTTTGCCATCGCCAATTTATCTTCACCCCTTCCGGTGATCTTGTCGGACAATTGATCAATCTGGTTTGACTCCTGTTGCAGTGCCGCCCCGAAGTCTTCTCTTTTCAACAACTCTTCGGTGGCCTTCGCCCACGTATTGGTGTGGCTCGAGGTTTCCTCCCCGTTGTTGGTCGCCGAGAGCTGGAAATCGATCTTGTCGATATAATTGTCCGGCGTCGTGAGATACGGCTCCAACCCGAAAGCCGGAATGTCCTTCATGACCCAGTCGTGTTTCAGGGTATTGGCCGACACCATCAGGTGTTCTTCGTGAGACGTAAGCGCTCCGCCCCCGTCGGTTGTCTGCCTCACATCATAGACAGCATGACCGGAACTCCCCTTGTCGACGGCGTAAGGGTGTACGCCCTGCCGCACAAGGACGAAGCCCAGGGTCTGTGGAATCTCCACCTGGTATTCGCTGAGAAGACAGGGATAGTCCACCGACTGAAATTCCCAGGAAGGCAGATAGTCGGAATAGTCCGATACGATGGTATACTGGTATTCGAAAATCGAGCCTTCCTTCACCGCCGGAAGCGAGAACTTCATTTCCGTATGCTCCTTGTCCAGTCGGTTCTCAAAAATGTCCTTTGTATCGAGTTTTGTCTGAACGATCTGCCCGTTCTCCAGGTTGAAAGTATTCCCGGCTACACCCGACAACTTCTCCAGACGCTCATCCCGGCCGTACAACCGCACTTTAACGGTGGCCAGGGGAAAGGCTTTCCTGCTGATCAGCCTGATCCGCGTTTGCCGGGTGTACACGTACGAGAACCACCCGCTTTTGTTCCCGATATAATGCACCTCGCCCCTGTCCGAAAGGATAACAGCGCTGGTATTGCTATCGATAATAGGCGTGTTGGGAAGGTTGAAATCGGCGGGAGTTATCTTTGCAAAGCTAATCTTAGCTTTGTCCTGCGCAATAGAAGACAATGCGGTCAGGCACAGACATAGGATAATCGCAGCGGGTGCAATCGGTTTACGGCTAATCATAACAGAGGTCAGTGTATATGCTCTGACAAGATAAATAAATTACTCAAAAGGCCAACACCCCGTGAGGGCAAAAAAATGAACATCTGATTAAAAACAATCATACAACTCTGATCAAAAGCTGGAGCCGTGAACTGGGCTTCGATCACTGCGGCATTGCCCGGGCGGTCCGGCTCGACGACGATGCCCGGCGGCTGGAGAACTGGCTGGCTGGCGGTATGCAGGGCACAATGCAATATATGGAGAACCATTTCGACCTGCGTATCGATCCCTCCAAACTCGTCCCGGGCGCCAAATCGGTCATCACGCTGCTCATGAATTATTTTCCCGCGCAGCAACAGCCTTCTGATACGCCACACGTTGCGAAATATGCCTATGGCAACGATTATCACGAGGTGATCCGGTCACGGCTGAACGCGCTGCTGGGAAAAATGAAGGCGGTCATCGGCGCCATCGACGGCCGCGGCTTTGTCGACAGCGCTCCCGTCCTGGAAAGAAGTTGGGCGGTCAAAAGCGGGCTGGGCTGGATCGGGAAGAACGGCAACCTCCTCAACCGGCACGCCGGGTCTTTCTTTTTTATAGCGACGTTGATCGTCGATATCCCCCTCGAATACGACGCGCCTTTCGCCGGCGATTTTTGCGGCACCTGCCGCCGCTGTATCGACGCGTGTCCCACCGACGCCATCACGGAAGACCGCGTAGTCAACGGCAGCAAGTGCATTTCCTATTTTACCATCGAGTTGAAAGAACAGCTGATCCCGGCTGAGATGAAAGGGAAGTTCGACAACTGGGTTTTCGGTTGCGATACCTGCCAGGACGTATGTCCGTGGAACCGCTTTGCGACAGCCACCGCGGAAAAAGCTTTTACGCCGCTACCCGCAATCCTGAATTTCCGGACGGCCGATTGGGAACAACTGACAGAAGAAAAATTCCGCGAGATTTTCCGGCATTCTGCGATCAAACGTACGAAATGGGCGGGCCTGCGCCGGAATCTGCGCTTCCTGAAAGAAAAATGACCCGGCGCCCTTTCGCGGGGCCGCCGCCGGGCGGCGGCCTACTTCCGGCCCGGCAAAACGACCAGGCGGACGCCCATAAACAGGAAATGTTGATCGCCCAGCCCCCGGCTGTTGATCAGGGGCGTGAGCCCATACTGGACCTGCGGTCCCGCGAGGATGCGGATGCCATGGACGGGCAATCCGACGAGCAGCGAGGAAGAAAGATCGACTTGTGTCTTGTTCAGCTCGTCTTCGCTCTTGACATACAGACCCGTGGCGGGGTTATAGAAAAGCGCGTTCGCCCCCATCACCCTCGAAAGCAAAGCGCCGCCTTCTACGAAGATCGGCAGCATCCTGCTCCGGTTGATCCGGTATTGCATCGCTACGGGCAGCTCGAGCAGGTAGTACCGGTTGGTATAGGTTTGCCGGTTTCCGACGGTATACAAGGTCTGGGGCGCCGCGGCAAACGCAACCGGGGCGAGCAGCGATGCCGACGCAGGCACATAGGTATCCAGCTGCTGACCCACACTCATGCGTACCGAATAATAATGCAGATCGAGCCCCGTATTGAAGGTCCACCGGCTCGAAACCGCTTTCTGCAAATAGACGCCGGCAAAAAAAGAAGCATCCGGCCGGACATCGGAAATCGAATTCTTATTGACGGCCGACTGGTTGAGACTATAGAACGACGATGCCAGGTAGGAAACGTTTGCAATGGCCCGGCTCGCATCCAGCCGGTTGAGACGGTCGATGCCACCTCCCGCGACAAAACCCGCCTCCCATGGCCTCCTGGGCCGCGATAGATTTTTCAGCTGAACCATGCCCGTTTCCGCACGCAGCGCTCGTGCACTAACCCCATAGGACAACCGCTGGTCTTCCAGCCGCGGAAGATACTGACGGGCAGCGTGACGGGTTTGTTCCATAGATCCCGCTGTTCCTGCACCCCGTTCCCATTCCGCTTCCGTCCGCTCCGGATCCATTTTTGCGGCGGCAGAAGAAGGATCGTGCGATTGCCGGGCGGCGAGTTTTCCATCCGCAGCGACGTTTGTCTCGTCCACAGGCGATAAATGGCCCCCCGTCCTGGTCACCCGGTCATAGGGCCGCGTTGTGCCCGCCCTGCCCGTTGCTGCCGCGGTCGAAGCGCCGTTTGCACCCACCCGGGCCGAAATTCCCGTCCCACCCGCCATCGAAGCGCCGTTTGCACCCACCCGGGCCGAAATTTCCGTCCCATCCCGCAGTACGGGCGATCCTGTCGTCTGCGCTCCAACCGAAGACGCTGCAGGACCCGCCTGGCCGGCAGCCCCGGTCGCTCCAGCCCTGGAAACCCCGGTCGCTCCTGCCCTGGAAACCCCCGTCGCTCCAGCCCTGGAAACCCCGGTCGCTCCAGCCGTGGAAACCCCCGTCGATCCCGCCCGAACGGATGCGCCGGGTCTCGTCCCCGAACCCGCCCCGAAATAATAGGCCCCCGCCGCGGCCGTCAGCAAAACGGCCGGCAATGCTATCCGCCAGAAGATGGGTACGGCCCGCCGCCGGCGATAACCGGAGACGGCTTTTTCAATGTTCACCCATACCGACTCCGAGGGACGGAATTCGAGTTCCTCCATCTTCCCCTGAACTGCCTTCTCAAATTTAGGGTCGTACATAGGTCGATTCATTTTTATTAGCAGCCGCATATTTGTTTATCCAGCTGATGAGCAGGGACCTTGCCCGCGCATATTGACTGCGCGAAGTCCCTTCCTTGATGCCCAAAATCTTTCCGATCTCCACATGGCTGTAACCTTCGATCGCGTGAAGGTTGAAGATCGCCTGGTAACCGGGCGGCAACTGCCTGATCAACTCAGCCAGCTCCTTGGTGTTCAACCTGACCTCCGGGTCGTCGTCGGACACCGGATGCAGGATCCCGTCGGTGAACAGCAGGTCGGTCTGATACCGGCTATTCTTCTTAAGAAAATTGATCGCCGTATTGACCATGATCCGCCGTATCCACCCGCCCAGCTCTCCCGCAAAATTGAATTGATGTAAATTCCTGAAAACCATTATGAACCCTTCCTGAAGCACATCCTCCGCATCCGTGAGCGATTTGGTATAGCGATAACAGACCCCCAGCATTCCGCCAGCGAATTGCTCATAGAGCTGCTTTTGGGCGGCTCCATCCCCCCTGAGACAGTCCCTGACCAACTGGTGATGATCCATTTTCCTTTATTGAATTGGTTGACAATGAAAACGCCCCATCCGTTGCAGCCCGCTCCCGTTTTTCCGGCCGTTCATCAATCCGTACCTTTACAGCCCTCAATATAGTTGAACATGAGTATTTCACTGGCGGAACGCGACAGGCAAACGATCTGGCATCCCTATACCCAACACAAGGGCTGGCTACCGCCCATTCCGATAACAAAAGGTAAAGATAGCTGGTTATTCGATGACCGGGGAAAGGGATATATCGACGCAATCAGCAGCTGGTGGGTGAATATTCATGGCCATGCACACCCGCACATCGCCGGGTCCATCTACCGCCAGGCGCTCCTGCTCGAACACGTCATTTTCACCGGGTTCACGCATGAACCGGCCGTGCTGCTCGCCGAAAGGCTGCTGCCGCTGCTACCGGGGGATTTCTCCCGCGTCTTTTACTCCGATAACGGTTCAACTGCGGTCGAAGTCGCCATCAAAATGGCCATCCAGTTCTGGCGCAACCAACCGGAGGCCGGTGGACCGCCGGCTTCGGGGTCGACGCTGCCCCGCAAAAAAGTCCTGGCCTTTCACCACGCTTATCATGGAGACACATTCGGGGCGATGAGCGTCAGCGAACGAAGCGTCTTCACCGACGCTTTCCGCGACTACCTTTTCGACGTGGTATTTATCGATACGCCGTCGCCGGCGAACATCGATCCCCTGCTTTCCTTCATCAAAAGCGAAGGATCGGATTTTGCCTGTATCATCTATGAGCCGTTGTTGCAGGCGGCAGGCGGCATGCGGATGTACGATGCGGCTTCACTGGACCGCCTGCTCGCAGAGACCAGCCGCCAGGGCATCCTTTCGATCGCGGACGAAGTGCTCACCGGTTTCGGCCGCACGGGACGGCTTTTCGCCGGCGAATACCTGCAACACCGCGCCGATATCATCTGTCTCAGCAAAGGCCTCACGGGGGGAACGATGGCGCTGGGAGTAACGGCCACGACCAGTCGCATTTTCGACGCCTTCCTCAGCGACGACAAACGGAAGACGCTTTTTCACGGCCATTCGTTCACCGCAAACCCGATCGCCTGCTCGGCCGCGCTGGCCAGCCTCGACCTGTTGCTGAAAGAGGACTGTTTGCCCCGCATCGGGAGGATCGCCGAAAGGCACCGCGCTTTCCTCGACAAGCTCCGTCGATACCCTTGCGTCCGCAACCCCCGCTCGACCGGCACGGTCCTCGCCTTCGAGATCGACACCGGCGATGACGGATACATGAACGCGATCGGACCCGCCATTACCGGCGAAGCGATTGCCGCAGGCATCTATCTCCGTCCGCTGGGCAATACCGTCTATTTCATGCCGCCCTACTGTATCACCGAAAAAGAAATGGACCAGGTGTATGACTTCCTGGTCCAATGCGTTGTACGATATGCGGCGCCGGCGGAACCGGCCCGTTAGAACGGTTACATCTTGACGGGCACCTGTATCTCAACCGTGTCCCAGGCCATCGATACCTTCCCGTTCTTGACCGAGAAAGTCAACTGCTCGACGGGCTTTGACAGCGTGATCACCGGCACGTTGACATGCACGACGTCCTGGTCCTTGTATTTATCGTAACTGAAAGCGCCCCACTGACCGAGCTTCGAGTTGAGGATGACCGTCCACTCCTTCGCATTCGGGATAGCGCAGAAGGTATAGGTCCCCGCCTTGACCGGCTTTCCACCGAAGGTCACGTCTTTGGCAAAAGTGATCTGGGTCGCTTCGTCCGCACCGCAACGATAGACCTTGCCATAAGGTTCCAGCTTTCCGAATATTTCCCGGCCCTTCTTATAGGGGCGGCCATAGGTGATCGTGATATCTTTCGTCCTCAGGGTATCGTGCGGGCTGTGCGGGTGTTTGGGTTGAGCATAACCGGCAGTCGCGGCCAGCACTACAGCAAAAAAGGTCAGAATCGCGTGTGATACTCGCATATTGGTGGTTTTTGGTGTGATGAAAAGTGATCGGCGATACTAAAGTTAACGGGATTTTTCGACATACCGTTGCAGGCTATCCAAAGATTCTTCCATGACAGGGCCCAGCTTGCGGTCATACACGAAAACACCCAGCTTTTCCCAGGGGTACCAACGGAAATTCAACTCGAACCACCACTGGACGGTCAGGCTGTCCGGGTTGACCCAGCCCACCGCAATGCCACCCCCATACTTTCGCCCCCCCTTGAGATCCCATTCCAGCGTGATCCCGTCGCTGTCCGCAGCCGTCTCGGTGATGGTCATCTGATCCGAAGTAAACTTCGCGCCTGCGCCCGCCGAAGGGCCGGACCAGGTCTTATTCGTCAGCGGCGTATGGCGAATGAATTCGTTCCATTGGGGCCAGGCGCGCAGATCGGCTACTGCCGCCAGCACCTTGTCACGCGGGGCCGCTACGTTGACGACGCGCGAGACGCGGAGATGAGAAGGGAACAACATAGAGAGCGCCGTGAGCACCAAAAAGATACTGATCAGGCTGATGACGAAGAATTTGATGTAGCGCATAACTTGGCCCGCTTTTATTCCCATTTGAAGACGCGTACCGCGACCGCATACGTCAGGACGCCCCAGATGGCCAGGATGCCCAGCTGCTTCCAGCAGTCGGTCAGGTGAGCCCCTTCGAAAGCGACATTGCGCAGCGCGTCGTTCAGCTGTTTCAGGGGCAGTATCTCGCAGAAGCGCTGCAGCCATTTTGGAAAAACATCGGTCGAGAAAAAAGTCCCGCCGAGCAGAAATTGGGGCAGCGTGAAAACGTTGGCAAAGGGCGGGATCGTGCTTTCGCTTTTTGCGATACTGCTGATGATGAAACCGAAACCCATGAAAACGACCAGGCCCACCAGGCTCAGGACCAGCAGTTCGAAAAAGGTCAGCCACCCATGCACGAGCGTAAAATGAAAACCGATCTTCCCGATACCGATGATGACGATCGCCGTGATCAGCTGAAAGACGACGCGGGCCAGACCCTCTCCCAATACGATGTAGCGTTTGCCGATGGGCGTAGCGCCATACCGCTTCAATACGAGCTGCGACCGGAGACTGAAGAAAAGGAACGCAACGCCGAAAACGGCTGCGCTCAACAGCGAGAAACCCAGCATCCCCGGCAGGATGAAATCGATCATAGAATAGGCACGCCCCGGAAGGAGCGGCAGCTCGTCGATGATCAGCGGCCGGTACTGCGCATACTGCCCGGACATCGAGCGCTCCACGGCCGACTCGAACACCTGCGCCAGCGCCAGCTTCAGGATCGGATACTTGTCGCCGCTTGCCGAAGAGGTTCGCGTATGCACCGTATATTGCGTGAAACCGGCTGCGGAACGTGCCGAGTCGAGCGAGATCACCGCGGCTATCCTCCCCCTTTCGAGGTCCCTGCCGATACTGTCTTTGTCGCGGTCGGCAGACAGCCGCACCATCGGATTCTTCAACAGCGCGCGGATCACCCAGGCAGTCGAATCCCGCTGATTGGCTAGCGCCACGGATACCGAAGGTCCGCCGCCGCCGATGAACCCGAACACGAGGATGAAGACCAACGGGAACCCGAAGCTGAAGGCTACGGCGGACGGATTTCTCAGGATGGCGATAAAGCTGCCTTTTGCGATCGCCAGCATCGCTCTCAGCTGACTGTAATTTGTTGCCATTCGGGAATGTGATTCTGTTTTATTCTATCGTCAGTTCGAACGGGAGCTTGGTTTGGGTGACGCCGATCATACTCCTGATCTTCTTCAGTGTGATCCAGCTGCGATAGTTTTCCTCTCCGATCTCCTGCCGCACCGCGGTCTTCATGCTGGAGCTTCGTTTAAAGGTACCCAGCAGACGGTCCAGGAAGCTTTTGGGTTCCGGATATTCCACCAGCCGGTAGTCGCTGGTACCGGCCATGCGGGCTGCGCAGTCCACCGCGTCCTGCAACGTGCCGATCCGGTCGACCAGACCCAGCTTAGTCCCGATACTGCCGGACCAGACCCGCCCCTGCGCGATACTGTCCACATAGCCGATGTCCTTCCTGCGGCCGGTCGCGACGCGGAACTTGAAGTCATGATAGATCGTATCCACCATATTCTGAACGAGCGCCCGCTCGCCGGCTGTCAACGGCCTCGTCGTCGAAAGCAGATCCGCCTCAGGCGCAGTCTTTACCCCGTCGAACGTGATGCCCAGTTTGTTCTTGAAAAAGGATTGAAAATTCGGGATGATGGTAAACACGCCGATCGAGCCCGTAATCGTGCCCGGCATCGCGAAAATGCTGTCGGCGTTGCACGACAGGTAATAAGCGCCCGAAGCGGCCACATCCCCGAAACTGACGATCACTGGCTTGCTTTTTTTCGCAAGCGTGACCTCGCGCCAGATATCTTCGCTCGCCAGCGAACTGCCGCCGCCGGAGTTGACGCGCAGGACGATGGCCTTCACGTCCTTGTCCAGCCGGGCCTTCCGGATCAGCCAGCGATACGTATCGGCGCCGATCTCGTCGCGTTCGCCTTTCCCGTCGACCACATCACCCTCCGCATAGATCAGCGAGATCTTGTCCTTTCCCACCGTTTTGTAATCGACGCCTTTGGCATATTTGCCCAGCGGCACGAAATTGATCCATTTGTGCGCATCGACGCCCAGTTTCCCGCGGATCTCATCCTTCACTTCGTCGTCGTATTTCAACCCGTCGATCAGCCGGTATTGCAGCGCATCCCCGGCACGCACGATCAGGTGCTCATTCGCACACTTGCGCAGCACGGCGGTATCCAGCCCCCTGCTCTCCGCAGTGGCGGTCAGCAGCCGGTTGTAAAAATCACCCAGCAACTGCGTCAGCTGCAACCGGTTTGCGTCCGTCATGTGGTCCTCGCGCAACGGTTCGGTCGCGCTCTTGAACTTGCCGGCATAAAAGATCTGCGGCTCGATGTCCAGCTTCTGCAATGCGCCCTTCAGGTACAACATCTCCGCAGCAAAACCTTTCCAGTCAAGTTCTCCTTTCGGATCCAGATAGATCCTGTCAGCCATACTGGCTACATAATAGGCTTTTTGCGACATGCCTTCCCCATAGGCGTACACGAATTTCCCGCTCTTTTTGAAGGCGAGCAGCGCGGTCCGGATCTCCTCATTGGTGGCAAAGCCGTTGGGATCGCCGTTGCATTTCAGATAGACGCCCTTGACCGAAGAGTCGCGGGCGGCATGCCGCAACAACCGCACGACATCATAGACGCCGGGAATATCGTATTGATCATCCGATCCCAGATCGGACAGCGGATTATCCTGTACCTGTTCCTTGTAGTTCTGACCCAGGTCGACGACCAGCACAGCTTTCTGACCGATGTCAGGCCTGCCCGGCGTCATCAGACCGCCTACGATCGTGACCAGGAGAAGAACGGCGATCACGGTGAATACGACCAGCGCCAGCAGTGCCGCAAAAAATGATTTGAAGAATCCTCGCATGTGCAATAATTAATTATCTAAGCGTGCCAAAATTAAAGATATTTGGGCCCCCAATGTAAAGAATTATGAACTTCGGCAATTTTGGGCATCTATGAACATCTGCTATTTATTGATAGGTGGCAACGAAGGGGACCGGGAAAGGCGGCTGACAGAGGCAAGAACGCGTATTTCGACCGGGGCGGGCGCAATCCGGAAGACTTCTTTTCTGTACGAGACCGCGCCATGGGGCAATCCCGATCAGAGCTGGTTCCTGAACCAGGCGCTGCAGCTCGGGACGGAACACGATGCGCGCACTTTAATGAGCGTCCTGCTCGGCATCGAAAAAAGCATGGGTCGCACACGGCTGGAAAAGAACGGCCCTCGCCCGATCGATATCGATATCCTCTTTTTCAATGATGCGGTCCTGCGCGAACCCGGGCTCATCGTCCCCCATCCGGAGATCCCCAACAGGCGATTCGTGCTCGAGCCGCTGGACGAGATCGCGCCCTCCTATATCCATCCCGTCCTCGGTCTTTCGGTACACCAATTGCTCGGCGCCTGCACCGATCCGCTGGAAGTGAAACGGTTAGATTCAAAATCGCACGCATGAACCAACAGTTTATTACGATAGAAGGCAATATCGGGGCCGGTAAGACGACGTTGGCGCACCTGCTCGCACGACGGTTCAATGCACGTTTGATCCTCGAGCAGTTTGCCGACAACCCGTTCCTGCCGAAATTTTATGAGAACCCGGGCCAATACGCCTTCCCGCTCGAACTCTTCTTCATGGCCGAACGGTATGTGCAGATGAAGGACCTGGTCCAGGCCGGCGATCTGTTCCAGACCCTAACCATTTCCGACTACCTGTTCAGCAAGTGCCTGCTGTTTGCGCGCGTCAATCTGCCTGAACAGGAATTCCGCCTCTACCAGAAGTTCTTCGAGATCCTGCACGCGCAGATCGTGCAGCCCGGACTCGTGATCTACCTGCATGCGCCGGTATCCAAACTGCAGGCCAATATCCGCAAACGCAACCGGCCCTACGAACAGGGCATACCCGACGATTACCTTTTCCGTATCCAGGAGACCTATACGCAATATATCCGGCAGCACAATATCCGCACGTTCTTCGTCGACGTCTCCAATGCCGATTTCCTCGGAAACGAGCGGCATCTGCAGGTCATACTCGATGCCCTCGAGGGGCCGCAGAGCGAAGGGCAGCAATATCTAACCTTACCTTAGAAGGCACGTAACCGCATTCTTGCATCCATGACAGACGAACGACGACTGACCACGCTGGAAATATTAAGGATCACCGAGTACAGGAATTTTATCCTTGCCCGGTTTTTTTATGTGATGGCGCTTCGGATGGTCACCACGATCGTGGGCTGGCGCATTTATGAGATCACGCGAAATCCCTTCGCGATCGGTCTCATCGGGCTGTCCGAATTCCTCCCCGCCTTCTGTCTGGCCCTGTACGCAGGTCATGTGATCGACAAAAGCGACAAACGCGCATTGTTGCTGCGCACCACGACGTCCTATTTGCTCTGCGTGCTGGGTCTGCTGGCGCTGGCCTTTGGCCCCCTGACCCGTTCGCTGCATAGCCACTGGATCCAGTGGCTGACCTATACGGTGATCTTCTTTACCGGCGTCATCCGCGCCTTCGCGGGCCCCGCGCTGTCCGCCATCATCGCCCAGATCGTACCAAAAGAAAAACTGCCCGCGGCGGTCACGCTGAATACCAGCGCCTTTCTTTTCGCTTCGGTGACGGGTCACGCCACGGCCGGCTTCCTGATCGCGCACACGAACTACCTGTTCTGCTTCGGCGTGGTCGCGCTGTATGTGATCGTTGCCTGGACCTTCCTCTTTTCGATCCAATCCAAACCGATCTTGGCTGCGGGAGAAAAACGTACCTGGGAAAGCATCAGGGAAGGACTGAGCTTCGTTTTTCATACCAAAGAAGTGCTGGGCGCCGTCTCGCTCGATCTCTTCGCCGTCCTTTTTGGCGGCGCCGTAGCCATGATCCCCGTCTATGCCAGGGATATCCTCAAGGTAGGCCCCGTCGGTTTCGGGTGGCTCAATGCCGCCTCTGACATCGGATCCATCGTAATGATCATGCTCCTCACCGTACGGCCGTTGCGCCGACGGCAGGGCCATATCCTCCTGTATGCCGTTGCCGGTTTTGGCGCCTGCATCATCGTCTTCGGTCTGTCGAAGGTCTTCCTGCTTTCCTACGTGGCGCTCCTTTGCAGCGGCATGCTGGACGGGATCAGCGTCGTGATCCGCGGTACGATCGTACAGGTCAAGACCCCGGACCCCATGCGGGGACGCGTGTCCGCCGTCAACTCGATGTTCATCAATTCCAGTAACGAGCTCGGCCAGTTCGAAAGCGGCGTTATGGCCCGTTTGATGCACGTCATCCCTTCCGTCGTCTTCGGCGGATGCATGACGATCGCCGTGGTCGTCGCCACCTGGCTGAAAGCCCCCAGTCTGCGGAAAATGGAGTACTAAGGCCGCGGCATTCCGCGCGTCGCCCGGCCCGGGCCAACCTACGTCGGTCTTCGGCAATGGTCCCTCCGCTAAGCCAATTCGTAGTAAGCCCCGCGTCCAAAGATGGCGTATCTTTATTTCCTTCAAAACTGCCTGCCATGTTACGCCGAAAATTCCTCCAGCAATCTTCCCTGGCGCTCGGAGCCCTCTCCCTGCCGGGTCATTCCTCCACGTTCTACCGCCTTGCACAGGAACCCTGGAAAATGCGCATGCTCCGGGGCAACGTCGGCATCTTCTACGAGAAGGGCGGCACCATTGCGTACCTGCTCTCTCCCGCCGGCATCGTCGTAGTGGACGCGGAATTCCCCGAACAGGCCGGCCATCTCATCGAACAGTTGAAAAAACAGTCGGATAAACCCTTCCAGCTGCTCATCAATACCCACCATCACGGCGACCACACCGGCGGCAACATTGCTTTCAAAGGCATCGTCAATCACGTTGCCGCACATACGAACTCGTTGTCCAACCAGCAACGCGTGGCGGCGACCCGGCATACCGAAGCGCAACAGCTCTACCCCGACACTACGTATGGCGACAACTGGGAGTTCCCGATCGGGGACGAACGGATCCAGACCGCTTATTTCGGCGCCGCACATACGGACGGGGACAGCATCATCCATTTCACCCGCGCCAATGTCGCGCACCTCGGCGACCTGCTGTTCAACCGGATGTGGCCCTTCATCGACCGCACGGCGGGCGCTTCGGTCAACAACTGGATAGCCGTCCTCGACAAGGCACTCAAAAAATACGACAACGACACGATCTTCGTTTTCGGCCATGCTTTCGACCCCGATAAAGTCACGGGAAACAAGAACGACCTTCTCGCGATGAGGGACATGTTCTCCCGCCTGATGGATTTTGTCGGAACGCAGATCAGGGCAGGCAAGACCCGGGAAGATATCCTCAAGGCGACGGCCATTCCGGGCGTCACCGAATGGCAGGGTAACGGCATCGCAGGATCCCTGCAGGCCGCGTACGAAGAGCTCACGGCCGGCGCCAAAGCTTAGCCTTCAGCCACAGGCTTCACGACCGCATACGGCACCCTCGGGACCCCGTTCAGGGCACGGCTTTCATCAGCCGCTCGAGCACGCTATAAACGATCGGGCAGAAGGTTGAGTTCTTCCGCGTCAGCGCCGCCCGCTTGACCAGCACGTCCTCATCCGTATAAGGGAACCGTTCGCAATCGGACGGCCGCACCTCGTAAATGCTGCAATGGTTATCGGCCCCGAGGAACGGACAGGGAGTCGTCTTCACCACATAATCGCCGTCGTCGTCGATCCGCAGGTAGCGATCGATCAGTTCGCTTTCTTTCAACCGCAAATGCCGGGCGATTCGCTTGATGTCCGGCGTCTTGAACCGCGGCGAGTACCGTTTGCAACAGTTGGCGCACTGCAGACAATCCACCCGCCGAAAGGCTTCTTCGTGCGCGGCAGGCAGCTCTTCGAGCACACGGTTGCGCATAGACGCCTTGTCAGCTCTTTCCAGCCAGCGTTTGTAGACCTTTTGCCGTTCGGCCGCCTTTTTTTCCCAGTTATTCAAGAAATCACTCATGTGTAAGATGGCGGTTGAGCCATTGGTTTCGCCAGGCTTTACACCTCTTTAACAACCTGCCGTGCTGCAAAGGTGCAATATTTGATTTATTTTTGCCGCGTGGAAAACCTCAGAGAGCAAATACTGATCCTCATCAGCAGCCCGCTGTACCTTATCATCATCGGAATCGAGATCGTCCTCAGCAACTATCGCCACCGCAAGCTGTACACCTGGAAGGACACACTGACCAATGTCTATCTGATGAGCCTCAACAGCATCATCGATCTGGCCTTTCGCACCGTTTATCTGGTCATCCTGACCGCCTGTTACAGACACCGCTGGATGTCTATCACCAACGTTTTCTCCTACTGGTTGCTGCTGCTCCTGGCCGAAGACTTTCTCTACTACTGGCTGCATCGCTGGGATCACGAGATCCGCTTCTTCTGGGCCGTGCACGTCACGCACCATTCTTCCGAACACCTCAATTTTACGGTTGGCTTCCGGTCCTCGGTCTTCCAGCCGCTGTATCGCTTCGTTTATTTCATTCCGATGGCGCTCCTCGGTTTCCGGCCGCTGGACATCGTCCTGATCTATTCCGCCACACAGATTTGGGGCATCTTTGTCCATACGGAACTCATCGGCAAGATGGGCTGGCTCGAACATATCCTCGTCACTCCGTCGCATCACCGGGTCCATCATGCCTCGAACGCCAAATACCTCGACCGGAACATGGGCATGTTCCTCATCATCTGGGACCAGCTGTTCGGGACCTTCCAACCCGAGCTACCCGCCTCCGAGTATGAACCGCTGCGATACGGCCTCACCAAACCCCTGGAAAACCCGGGACCAGTCGGCGTCGTCTTCCATGAGTGGCAGGCCATCGGGAAAGACCTTTCGCGCCGGGACATCGGGTGGAAAGAAAAATGGCAGTACCTGTTCGGTCCGCCCGGCTGGAGCCATGACGGCAGCCGTCTCACCAGCGACCAACTAAGAGAGGCAGAAGCCGTTGAGTATCCGGAGTTTGCAACGGATCCCCAATTCTAAAAGCCACCCCGTGCGGCCTTTGCGCTTCCGGCAGGGACATTTTAATTTCGTTTTAATTGGACGGCACCCCCGTTTCAGGATTTACAAGTAATTTTGTGGCTGTAATTCATTCATGCCACAGCACGAATAGTTTAGCATTCAATTTTTAGGGTTTAGGGGTTTTTGAAAAAGGCCTGCTCCGGTTTTGTCTAAGGTCGGATCGGCCTTTTTCGTTTTATGATCTTGAACGGCCTCCGGCCGTTCGGGGGCCTGCTCCGGTTTTGTCTAAGGTCGGATCGGCCGCACCCGACCGCACCTTCCACTGCACTCCATTTTCATTTCTGCCCGCAGCATCGTACCTTTGCCAATCTTTTCAAACGGTCAACCCACTATCAACCTCAGATCTTTTATGAACCTATTCGAACGACAGGCAAATGAATTTGCAGGACGGCACATCGGTCCCGATGAACAGTCGGCTTCCGCCATGTTGAAAACCATCGGAATACGATCGCTCGACGAACTGATCGACAAGACCATCCCCGCCTCTATCCGGAGCAGGAAAACGCTGAATGTACCGGGCCCGCTGAACGAATACCAATACCTCTCCTCGCTGCGTCCGATCGCCGCCCTGAACAAGGTTTTCAAATCCTACATCGGACAGGGTTATTACGATACCATCGTTCCGAGCGTCATCCTGCGCAATCTCTTTGAGAACCCGGGCTGGTACACCCAATACACGCCCTATCAGGCCGAGATCTCCCAGGGCCGCCTCGAAAGCCTGCTGAACTTCCAGACCATGGTGGCCGATCTGACCGCCCTGCCGATCGCCAACGCTTCGCTGCTCGACGAAGGCACTGCCGCGGCCGAAGCCATGACCATGTTCTTCAACAGCAAGAATAAGGACCACGACCATGTCGCCACCCCCAAATTCTTTGTCGACGGGCATGTATTCGCGCAAACGAAAGATGTGCTCGCGACCCGCGCGCAGCCCATCGGTATCCAGATCGTGACCGGCGATTTCCGGAAGACCAAACTCGATGCTTCCTATTTCGGGGCCCTCCTCCAATACCCCGACAGCAACGGTGCCGTGCATGATTATCGCGCCTTCATCCAGCAAGCGCATGCCGCTGGAGCCTATGTCGTCATGGCAACCGATCTGCTCGCGCTGACCCTCCTTACGCCACCCGGGGAACTGGGCGCCGATGTCGCCGTCGGTTCTTCGCAGCGTTTCGGCGTTCCGATGGGTTTCGGTGGCCCCCACGCCGCCTTCTTTACGGCCCGCGACGAATTCAAACGGGCCATCCCCGGCCGGATCATCGGCATCAGCATCGATGCCCAGGGCAACCGCGCGCTGCGCATGGCGCTTCAGACGCGCGAACAACACATCAAACGCGAAAAAGCAACCTCGAATATCTGCACGGCCCAGGCGCTTCTGGCGAATATGGCGGCCATGTACGCCGTCTACCACGGTCCCGAAGGACTTACCCGCATTGCCAAACGCGTCAGCCTGCTGACCCGCACGCTGGCGTCCGAACTCCGGACGCTCGGGTACGAGAACGTCAACGAATTTTTCTTCGACACGGTGCGTATCAAAGTGGCCGATGCCCTCGCGATCCGTCACCAGGCGGAAGCACGTGGCATGAACTTTCACTATGCCGGCGGGACCATCGGTATCACGCTCGACGAAACCACGACCCAGGAGAACGTCCTGGACATCCTCGCTGTCTTCGGCCACGCCGCAGGTACCGACCTCGTATCCGCCGCCTTCGATCTCGATGATACCCTTGTCAACATCCCGTCCACCGTCACCCGCGTGTCCGGTTTCCTGACCCATCCGGTCTTCCACAGCTATCATTCCGAAACGAAGATGATGCGCTACCTCAGAAGCCTGGAGAACAAGGATCTTTCGCTCAACACGTCCATGATATCGCTGGGTTCCTGTACGATGAAGCTCAACGCGGCCGCCGAACTGATCCCCGTCAGCTGGCCGGAATTCGGCGGATTGCATCCTTTCGCTCCGGCGGACCAGTGGAAAGGCTACCGCGTCATCCTCGCGCAACTGGAAGACTGGCTCAGCGAGATCACCGGTTTTGCCGCGACCTCGCTGCAACCCAACAGCGGAGCCCAGGGCGAATATGCCGGTCTGCTGACCATCCGCGCTTACCACCATGCAAACGGGGGCGCTCACCGCGATGTCATGCTCATTCCGATCTCCGCGCACGGAACCAACCCCGCCAGCGCCGTGATGGCAGGCATGAAAGTGGTCGTCGTCAAGAGCGACGAAGACGGACATATCGATGTCGGCGACCTGAAAGACAAGGCGGCCGAATACCGGGACCGCCTCGCGGGCCTTATGGTCACTTACCCTTCGACGCACGGCGTCTTCGAAGAAAGCATCCGCGAAATATGCACCATCATTCACGATAATGGCGGCCTCGTCTATATGGACGGCGCGAACATGAACGCACAGGTCGGCCTGACCAGCCCGGGTCTCATCGGGGCGGACGTGTGCCACCTCAATTTGCACAAGACCTTCGCCATTCCGCATGGAGGCGGCGGCCCGGGAATGGGGCCCATCTGCGTGACGGAACAATTGAAAGCCTATCTCCCGGGACATGTCAGCCATGCCGAACATATCCTGCGTTCATCGGCGAACGGACAATCGGCAAAAGCCTCGGGTGAAAATGCCGTGTCGGCAGCTCCCTTCGGCTCCGCCAGCATCCTGCTCATCAGCTACGCCTATATCAAAATGCTCGGCGCGGAAGGCCTCACGGATGCAACGCGCTACGCTATCCTGAATGCCAACTACATGAAGGCCCGTCTGGAAAAACACTTTAAGATCCTCTACACCGGCGCCAACGGTACCTGCGCGCATGAATTCATCGTGGACCTTCGGCCATTCAAAGCCTCCGCCGGCATAGAAGCCGAAGACGTGGCCAAACGCCTGATGGATTACGGCTTTCACGCGCCCACCCTCAGCTTCCCTGTTCCCGGGACCATCATGATCGAACCGACGGAAAGCGAAGACAAGACCGAGCTCGACCGGTTCTGCGATGCGCTCATCTCCATTCACGGCGAGATCCGCGCCATCGAAGAAGGACGACAGGACAGGACCGACAACGCGCTGAAGAATGCTCCGCATACCCAGAAGTCCGTCATTGCGGACGCCTGGAATCACGCGTATTCGCGCGAGCAGGCGGCATTCCCGCTTCCCTTTGTCCGGGAAAATAAGTTCTGGCCGAGCATCGCCCGGGTCAACAATACGGTCGGAGACCGCAACCTGATCTGCACCTGCGAACCCGTCGGCTCGTATGCCTCCGCCGATCTGAACACCCCGGCATAACCCGGTGTCGACCCGCTTCGCGCGCGCAAGGCTGTCGCAAGACAGCCGGCGGCGGCATCATTACTTAATATGAAGCTTGTAAAACGTTGACTTGCACCGGAGTAGTGTGCGATTTCACGTTTCCTCCCAGGAAGATTGTATAGGCGTCACCCTGGAACAATCCGGTATTCACGGTTGCGACCACGCTGTCGGTGCCTGCCATCTTTACCGTCACCGTATAATTCCCCGGAGAGACGGATTGAAAGCTGTTGAGCGTCGCATTGCCCGCATTGTCGGCCGTCGTACGACCCGACTGGACGAGATTATTGTTCAGGTAAACGTCTACGCTCGGATAATCCGGGCAGAGATTGAAAAACCGGTAATTGCTATTGGAAGTGGAGATATTGCTGAAATTATCCCAGACCTGGAACGCCTGCGAAGCGCTTCCGCCGCCGGGCGTATTGCAGACGATCAATGTGTAAAAGTTGAGCGTGTCGAACGAGACGCCCGGGATCGATCCCATGAGCGAAACCGTCGATGCATTGACGAATTTCACCGAATAGGTACCGGGACGGATCGTTCCGTAACGCGTAGAGAACGTACCGGCGGATATCCCCTGCTGCACCGTGACGAGCGTATCGTTCAGATAGAGATTCGCCGTGCCGCTGTAAGTGGCTTCATTGATCAACGAGACATAACTGATCGGATTGATGGTCAGCGACGAGCTGCTCTTGGTGCAGGCGACGCCGCCGATAACGAGAACAAAAAGTAGGACTGCAAATGAAAGGATTCGATGTCTTTTACGCATATTTCGTTTTTTTCCGACTCTATGACAACAGCTACGGCTTTTTCGTTGCGCCGGTTGCCTGGCGGAAAAGCCCCCGGCTTCGCCGGGGGCCGTTGAAAATGTATTATTTAACGTTTATCGTGATGGTCTTGGCCATCTTCGCGCCAAAACTCCGGTGCAATCCGTCGGCGAATTGCAGCGTCAGCACGTGTTTGCCGGGCGTGAGTTTGACTTCCGTCGTCGATTGCCCTTTTCCGAAATGCAGATGCGTGGAGTCTTTCGGAACGACCGTGCCGGCGGCAATGCTGTCTCCCGCATCGATCAGCAGGTGATGGTGACCCGTTCCCGGGGCCATCGAACCCGCCGTATCCAGTTTCATGCCTTCGACACCCATCTCCACCTTCACCGGGGATTTAACCGTTTCGCCGTCTTTGAGATTTTTGAAATAGACCTTGGCCCCTTCGGGAATCGGCGGCATCGGGGCAACCGCTTGTGAAGAATCTTTTGGGGCCATAGCCATCGTATCGGCGGTAGCGGCCTTGGCCGTATCACTGGTAGAGGCCTTGTTGTCTGCGTTGTTGCAGGCAACCATTCCCACCAGCAGCGCGGCGGGAAGATAATGGAGAATGCGCATGATTGAAAGAGATTTAGGGAATAAAAGTACTTAATTTTACCACAAATCATCAGTATACCTTATGCGTTTCACTTACCTGCTCGCTTTACTGCTCCTTTCGCTCTCCGGTTATACGCAACATTATTATCTCTTCGTCGGGACTTATACCGAAGGTCCTTCGGGCACCAACGGCAGCAAAGGCATCTACGTCTACCGCTTTGACGCAACCGCCGGCAGCCTCCAACCCGTCAGTACGATCGCGACCGAAAACCCTTCGT
>DASZYU010000109.1:0-21397 GCA_035545215.1 Puia sp. | reverse complement strand
CGTCACCGGGCGACAGCCGACCCCGTCATCGTCAAGTACAAAGGCGACTTTTATCTTTTCAGCACCAACCAATGGGGATACTGGTGGAGCTCCGACTTGCTCAGCTGGAAATTCATCCCGAGGAAATTCCTGCGTCCCTGGAATAAGGGATACGACGAGCTCTGTGCGCCGGCGGTGGGCATCATCGGCGACACCATGATCGTGTTTGGATCGACCTATACCAGCAATTTCACCATTTGGATGAGCACGGATCCAAAGGCCAACCAATGGAAGCCGCTTGTCGATTCTTTCCAGATCGGCGGCTGGGACCCGGCCTTCTTCACCGACGACGACGGCAGACTGTATATGTACAATGGCAGCAGCAATGCCTATCCCTTGTATGGCATCGAACTGGACCGAAGGAACATGCAGCCCATTGGCACGCGGAAGGAGTTGTATCTCCTTCAACCCTGGCGTTTCGGCTGGCAGCGTTTCGGGGAATACATGGACAATACTTTCCTCGATCCGTTTATCGAAGGCTCCTGGATGACCAAACACGACGGCAAATACTATCTGCAATACGGAGCGCCGGGCACCGAGTTCAGCGGGTATGCGGATGGAGTCGTCGTGGGCGATGCTCCGCTCGGACCCTTCGACAAGCCGCAGTCCGACCCTTTCTCCTTTCATCCCGGCGGCTTCGCCCGGGGCGCCGGGCACGGCAGCACCTTCACCGACAACAACGGTCGATACTGGCACATCTCGACCATATCCATTTCCGTCAAGAACAGCTTTGAACGGAGGCTGGGCATGTGGCCCGCAGGTTTCGACAAGGACGGTGTCCTGTACATGGACGCCGCTTTCGGCGACTACCCACACTTTCTTCCCAGCGGCAGGTTCACCGGCTGGATGTTATTAAACTATAAAAAACCCGTGCTGGTGTCCTCGACTCTGAGCTCCGCACACCCGGCCAACGACGCCGTCGACGAAGACATCAAGACCTACTGGAGCGCAGCCACCGGACAAAAGGGTGAATGGATCCAATCCGATCTCGGCTCAGTCTCAACGGTCTATGGTATACAGATCAACTATGCGGATCAGGACGCCGAATTCCTCGGCAAGCAGACCGGCATTTATCATCAGTACCGCCTGCTCGGATCGACGGATCAGCGGCACTGGAGGGTGCTGATCGACAAGAGCGACAACCATTCCGACGTTCCGCACGATTACGTACAGTTTGCCAATCCGGCAACCGTCCGATACATCCGTCTCGAGAATATCCACATGCCAACGGGCAAATTTGCCATCAGCGGTCTACGCGCATTCGGCAAAGGAACCGGGCCGCTGCCGGACTCCGTCAAGGACTTCATCGTGCTGCGCACCGAAAAAGACAAACGAAGCGCATGGCTGAAATGGGGACCGGTAACGAATGCCTACGCCTATAATATCTATCTCGGAACGGCGCCCGACAAACTTTACACCTGTATCATGGTATACGATGCCAACGACTACTGGTATAAGGGAATGGACAAAGAAAAAACGTACTACTACCGGATCGAAGCGGTCAATGAGAATGGCGTCTCCGCTTCTTCACGCGTGATCGAAGTGCCCTGATGCCCCCGTAAGAATAACAAAGTAACAGGTATTAATGTAAATTTATCATCTAAACTATTGCACATGCTCCTCCACCGCACGATTGCTTTCAGGGCCATGCTCCTGGCTGTCCTGCTTGTTATCCGGTCGACCTCCTTTGGTCAGTCTTCTTTACCAACCGGCGCTTCCGCCATTGCCCCGGTAAATGCGTCCACCGACGCGAAAA
The DNA here is from genome assembly GCA_035545215.1 of Puia sp. Lineage (GTDB taxonomy): Bacteria > Bacteroidota > Bacteroidia > Chitinophagales > Chitinophagaceae > Puia. Next base: position 19,602 of record DASZYU010000109.1, on the reverse strand, counting down.
TGAACGCCTTCATCAGCTCGCTCATGAGCAAAATGACGCTCGACGAAAAGATCGGGCAGCTGAATCTTCCCGGCGCCGGAGATATCACGACAGGCCAGGCCGCCAATTCGGGCATCGCCGGAAAGATCGGCAAAGGCGAGGTAGGCGGGTTATTCAACATAAAGGGCGTTGCAAAGATCAAAGAGGTGCAACGGCTGGCGGTAGAAAAGAGCCGGCTGAAGATACCGCTCATCTTCGGCATGGACGTCATCCACGGTTATGAAACGGTGTTCCCCATCCCGCTGGGTCTCAGCTGCAGTTGGGACATGTCCGAGATCGAAGAAAGCGCGCGTATCGCGGCAAAAGAAGCCAGTGCTGACGGCATTTGCTGGACCTTCTCCCCGATGGTGGACATCTGCCGCGACCCCCGCTGGGGCCGCATCGCGGAAGGCGGCGGCGAAGACCCGTACCTCGGATCCCAGATCGCCAGGGCGATGGTAAAAGGATACCAGCAGGACCTTTTGGGCAACAGCGATATCATGGCCTGCGTGAAACACTATGCCTTATACGGCGCCGCCGAGGCGGGCCGTGACTACAACACGACGGACATGAGCCTCGTCCGGATGTTCAACGTTTATCTTCCGCCTTACAAAGCCGCGGTCGACGCCGGTGTCGGAAGCGTGATGGCCTCGTTCAACGACGTCAATGGCATTCCCGCCACGGCGAACAAATTCCTGCTGACCGACGTCCTCCGCCGCCGATGGGGATTCAAAGGTTTCATCGTGACCGATTACACGGGTATCAACGAACTCGTCCCACATGGCCTCGGCGACCTGCAAACCGTTTCCGCGCTCGCATTGAAGGCCGGTATCGATATGGACATGGTCGGGGAAGGGTTCCTGACCACGCTTAAAAAATCGCTCGGGCAAGGGAAAGTGACCCAGGGCCAGATCGATTTCGCCTGCAGAAAAGTACTCGAGGCCAAATATAAACTGGGTCTCTTCGCCAATCCTTACAAGTATTGCGATGAAAGCCGCCGGGCCACGGATATCTTCAGCTTTGCCAACCGAACCGCCGCCAGACGCATCGCCGCCGATTGTTTCGTACTTCTGAAAAACAAAGGCAATGTGTTGCCGTTGAGAAAGACGGGCACCATCGCCGTAATCGGGCCACTGGGCGATAACAAGGAGAATATGCCCGGTACCTGGAGCGTCGCTGCCAATTTCGACCAGTCGGTTTCGCTCCTGCAGGGTTTGCAGGACGCGGCGGGAGAAAATGCGAGGATCATCTACAGCAGGGGCTCCAACCTCGATGCCGACAGCCTTTTCGAAGAGCGCGCCGGAATGTTTGGCAAGGACCTCCATCGCGACCACCGGCCGGCGGAAGCAATCATTGCGGATGCGCTATCGACAGCGGCAAAGGCGGACGTCATCGTGGCCGCCCTGGGCGAATCCGCGGAGATGAGCGGGGAGTCCAGCAGCAGAAGCGAGATCGGTATTCCCAAAGTTCAGGAAGATCTCCTCAAAGCCTTGCTCGGTACGGGTAAACCCGTCGTTCTCGTGCTATTTACGGGACGCCCGCTGACCATCAAGTGGGAGAACGACAATGTCCCGGCCATCCTGAACGTCTGGTTTGGTGGCACGGAAGCCGGTCACGCCATAGCCGACGTGCTTTTCGGCGATGTCAACCCCTCGGGCAAACTGACGACCACATGGCCGCAAAACGTCGGACAAATTCCTCTGTATTACAACCACATGAACACCGGCCGGCCGCTCGAAGGCGCGTGGTTCCAGAAATTCCGGTCCAACTACCTGGATGTTTCCAATGACCCCGTATACCCCTTTGGATACGGCCTCAGCTATACGCATTTTGCCTATAGCGACCTGACCCTTTCCAATGCTTCGCTGAAGGGCGCGCAACGGTTGACGGCGACGGTCAATGTGACCAATGACGGGAACCGCGAAGGAAAAGAAGTTGTGCAGCTGTATATCCGCCAACTCGTAGGCAGCATCACCCGACCGGTAAAAGAATTGAAGGGTTTCCAGAAGATCGATCTCAAAACCGGCGAATCCCGCAAGGTGACCTTCACCATTACTCCCGATGACCTGAAATTCTATAACAACGATCTCAAATACGATTGGGAGGCCGGCGATTTCGTGATCATGGTGGGTGGCAATTCGCAGGATGTCCTTTCGGCAAAGATCAATTGGACCAAATAACCGCACATGAAAAATAGCTTCGGCCTGACTCGCTTGCGCGCCCCGCGGATCACGGCGCGCCAGACCACCATCGCCATCCTGTTCCTGTCGTTCTTCGTTTCGGCGGCGCGCGCGCAGAAAAAGACCGTATCGCAACGGGTCGATTCGGTATTGCGGCTCATGACGCTGGAAGAGAAGATCGGGCAAATGAACCAGTATAACGGTGATTGGGAAGCGACGGGTCCTATCACCAACGAAGGCGATAAGCAGGACCAGATCCGGAAAGGCATGGTAGGCTCCATGTTGAACGTCACCGGCGTCGAACATACCAGACAGCTACAGCAGATGGCGTTGCAGTCACGGCTGAAGATACCGTTGCTGTTCGGACAGGACATCATCCATGGCTACCGCACGACCTTCCCGATCCCCCTGGCGGAAGCCGCCTCCTGGGACATGGAGGCAATAGAGACATCTGCCCGCATCGCTGCGCGCGAGGCGGCCGCGGCGGGCGTACACTGGACCTTCGCGCCGATGGTCGACATTGCCCGCGATCCGCGCTGGGGTAGGGTAATGGAAGGGGCCGGCGAAGACCCCTGCCTCGGTTCGCAGATCGCCAGGGCGCGGGTCCACGGTTTTCAGGGCGCTCATGCCGGGGACACCGATGCGATCATGGCCTGCGCGAAACATTTCGCGGCTTACGGCGCTGCCATCGGCGGCCGGGACTACAATTCGGTCGACATGAGCCTTCGCACCCTCTGGGAGGTCTATCTGCCGCCCTTCAAAGCTGCGCTGGATGCGGGTGCCTCGACCTTCATGACCTCCTTCAACGATCTCAACGGCATACCCGCTACCGGTAACGCCTACCTGCTGCGCGATGTGCTGAAAACCAAATGGCATTTCAGGGGATTCGTGGTCAGCGACTGGGGCGCGGTCGGAGAGATGATACCGCACGGCTATGCAAAAGACCAATCGCAGGCCGCGCAGGAGGCAGTTACCGCCGGATGCGACATGGATATGGAAAGCCGCAGCTATATCGGCCATCTCGCCAAACTTGTGCGCGATGGAAAAGTATCCCTTTCGTTCATCGACGACGCGGTCCGTCGCATCCTGGCAAAAAAATTCGAACTCGGCCTTTTCGACGACCCGTTCCGTTTCTGTAACGAACAACGCGCCGAAGCACAATGGAATAACGCCGGCAATCTGCATGAAGAGCAAATCGTGGCGGAAAAAAGCATCGTACTGCTCAAGAATGAAGGTCAGGTCCTCCCGCTGTCCAAACAGGCGGGCACCATCGCAATGATCGGTCCGCTCGTCCGATCAGTCAGGGACAACCTGGGATTCTGGTCCTACCAGTGGCCCGATGACTCCGCGAGGATCGTGTCGCCATGGATGGGCATCCGCAATAAGCTCGGGAAAGGGACCAGACTGCTCTATGCGAAAGGCTGCGACATCGACGATACGTCGCGCGCGGGTTTTGCCGACGCCGTCGAGACGGCCCGACAGGCGGACGTGGTGATCATGGATGTAGGCGAGGCGGCGGATATGACGGGCGAAGCGAAGAGCCACAGCAACGTTCACCTTCCCGGCGTCCAGGAAGATCTCATCAGGGCCATCGAGGCGACGGGTAAGCCGGTAGTGGTGATGATCAGTGCAGGAAGGCCGCTCATCTTCAACTGGACCGCCGACCACGTCCCGGCCATCCTTTATACCTGGTGGCTAGGAACCGAGGCGGGGAACGCCATGGCCGACGTTCTGTTCGGCGACTATAACCCCTCCGGTAAACTGCCGATGAGCTTTCCCCGCGCCGAAGGACAGATACCCATCTATTACAACCATTTCAACACCGGCCGTCCCGCCAAAAACGATTCGGACATCAATTACGTTTCCGCCTATCTCGACCTTCCGAATAGCCCCCGCTTCCCGTTTGGCTACGGCCTGGGATACAGCAGCTTTTCGTATAGCCCGATTTCGCTGAGCGCCGCCGGTTTCAAGCCGGGCGGCTCACTGAAGGCTACTGTAACGGTCACGAATACGGGTCGCTTTGATGGCCGCGAAACGGTACAATGGTATATCCGCGACCTGTTTGGTTCCGTGGTTCGCCCCGTAAAGGAACTGAAAGGTTTTCAGCAAGTGCTCCTGAAGGCCGGTGAATCGCGACAGGTGTCGTTCACCATCCGGGCCGACGACCTCCGGTTTTATAACGAAAGACTAGAATATATTTTTGAACCGGGGGAGTTCAGGCTCTTCGTCGGCGGCAATTCGCGCGATGTGAAAGAGGCGGCCTTCACCCTGTCGCCCCCCTGACTCCCGCCGGGCATCCGCTCTTCCGACCGCCGCAGGAGCATTGCGGAATCTTTGTACCGGAATAGTTATTTTTGGGTATGAAAGGCATCAAAAACATCATTTTCGATCTTGGCGGAGTCATCCTGAACCTGGACAACCAACGAACAGAGGAAGCCTTTACGAACCTGGGCGTAAAAAATTTCCGGCAGTATTTCGGCCATGGCCATGCGGCCTCCTTTTTCATGGATTATGAACTCGGAAAGATCACGGACCGCCAGTTCATCGACGGTATCCGCGAACTGATCGGCCTCGACATTCCGGACGAGGATATCATCGAGTCCTGGAATGCACTGCTGCTCGATTTCCCGAGGGAACGCATTCTTCTGCTGAAGCAATTGCGGACCAGCTACCGGATATTCCTGTTCAGCAATACCAACGCCCTCCATCTGGCCGCGCTGCAGCGGCGCTATACCGAAACATTCGGCTCGGGCACGCTCGATGACCACTTCGAAAGGACGTACTATTCGCACCTGATGGGCATGCGAAAACCCGATAAAGCCTCGTTCGAACATATTTTGCGGGAAAACCGTCTCGAAGGATCGGAGACGCTTTTCGTGGATGACGCGATCGTGAATGTGGAGGGCGCCGAGCTCGCAGGCCTCAAAGGGCTATACCTGCGGCCAGGCATCGGCCTGCTGGACTTTCAGTGGTGATGCGAGCCGGAGGCCCGCCGGCCGAAGGCCAATCATTAGCGACGGCTCTCCTTTGCGGGCTTGATCTCCTCGAAATCTATATAATCCTCGGCTGCTCCTTTCGTCGACGAATGACGTTCGCGCCCACCCGCCCCGGGCTGCTGCCAGCCCGTCGGCTGTTGCTGTCTGCCATCCATTCCTTCCTGCATGTTTTGGAACTGCTGTCGGACATGACGCGTGGTCTTGATCACGGGCACCAGGAAATTGAACACAAAGCGGTACAAGAGGTAAAAAACAATAACCAAAAGGAAAATCTCGGCTAACATAATCCTGCAAAAATAATCTATTTTTTAAATACCTTGTTAATCAACCAGTTAAGACCGTCGCCAAGCCGCTCTGCGAAGATATCTGCCAGCCGGAGGATCACTTTCTGCAATCGCTCGTTCTCCATCAAGCGATCCAGCAGCCGGTAGCCTGTCAGGGCCTGACCCTCGATCATACGGGGTAACAATGATCTTACGAACATCGAGCCGGAATGTTGCTGGAAATACGTTAAATTCTGGTCAATCTGCTCTTCCAGCAGCCTGGCTTTCGCTCGCAGCCGTTGGATCTCCCGGTCGAGAGCATCCATGCTTTGGGAAGATCGGCTCTTATCAGGCATATTCTTCTTCCTTCCCCTCCTCCTGGGTTTTTTGTATAACTATTTGAATAACAGGGTCAACGAATAAAGCCTTGCGGAAAATGGCCAACAGGACGAAGATCAACAGGATGATGCCGGCGACCAATCCGAAACCTTTCACCTGGCTGTGGAAAAGCCCGGAGAACCAAAAGGCCACCATCATTCCGCCGAACAGCAAAAAAAGAAAGATCAGGAATAACGATAGCAGCAACCACACAAAAAGACCGGCCGACCTCGCAAACATGCGCAGGGTCTGAAGCCGGTAGATTTCCAGCCGGGTCTCGAGATATTCCTTGAGCAAGGTTTTATTCTCTGCAAAGAAACTTCCTAGATTGTCGGCCTGCGGCATAGCGTTCTTTTGCTAAAAGTACGGGAAATGTATGAGCCGTTTCCTGCGCTCCGTCGTGGAAAAAATTATTTTTTCGCGGACCCCGGGATTGCCGTATATTTGCAACGGTAAATGAAGCAAAAGAAAAGGGAACGGGATCGTTCCCTTCTTTATTTTTTAATTGGCCGAGGTCACTACCGAGCATAGCGGAAGCAGGCGCAATCCTGCGATCGGGGTCCCAACGGTGTTGAGACTAAAGCTCGAACGATCCCTTGCCGTGGCAGGGAGCGTAGTATTCCAAAGGCCCGCGCTGTTCTTGGAGCATGGTCAGTGAAACAATCAAAGCTGTAGAAAGTCTGGTACAGGGCCTGTTGGCAGCAGACCCGGGATATTTCCTGGTGGATGTCCGGATAAAACCCACCAACAATGTCAAGGTATACATCGACGGAGACAATGGGGTCTCTATTGAGAAATGTGTGCAATACAACCGGGCCTTGTATAAAAAACTGGAGGAATCCGGGCTCTTCCCATCCGGCGATTTTTCGCTGGAAGTCTCCTCGCCGGGTCTCGACGAACCGCTGAAACTGCTGCGGCAATACCGCAAGAATATCGGCCGGCAGGTAGAATTGGTGCTGCAGGACGGGTCAAAAAAAGAAGGCCGGCTGATGGAAGTCAGCGAAGATGGCATCATTGTGGAGGAGACGAGGGGCAAGAACAAGAAAAAAGAGGTGATCAATCATACTTTTTTATTTGATAACATAAAAACGACAAAAATTCAAGTAGTTTTCTAGAGATTCTAAAATTCAGTGTTATGGCCAGTATCAATTTGATCGAAGCTTTCCAGGACTTTAAGGAAGCCGAAAATATCGACCGCCCTACTATGATGAAAGTAGTAGAAGACGTCTTCAAGACCCTGTTGCGCAAGAAATATGGAAGCGACGAGAACTTTGACGTAATCGTCAATGCAGAAAAGGGCGACCTCGAGATCATGCGCCGCCGTACCATCGTCGAAGACGGACAGGTGATGGACCCGCTGGCGGAGATCGCCTATACTGATGCCGTCAAGATTGAACCCGACTACGAAGTGGGGGAGGAACTCTATGAAGAAGTGGAGATCCTGGATTTCGGCCGTCGCGCCATCCTGGCAGCCAAACAGACCCTGGCCAGCCGTATCGGCGATTTGAAAAAGAATGTCCTGGTAAAGAAATACAACGAAAGGATCGGCGAAATCGTCAGCGCCGAAGTCTACCAGGTTTGGAAAAAGGAGATCCTGCTCCTCGATGAAGAGGGCAGCGAGCTCATCCTTCCGAAATCCGAACAGATCCCGCAGGATTATTTCAAAAAAGGCGAAAACATCCGGGCCGTGGTGAAAAAGGTCGAGTTGAAGAACAACTCGCCCGTGATCATTCTTTCCCGGACGAGCCCGCTGTTCCTGTCCAAGCTGCTGGAGATCGAAGTGCCGGAAATATTCGATGGCCTGATCGTAATCAAAAAGATCGTCCGCGAGCCCGGCGAACGCGCCAAGGTTGCGGTAGAGTCCTATGATGACCGGATAGACCCCGTAGGCGCCTGCGTAGGGATGAAGGGTAGCCGTATCCATGGCATCGTCCGCGAACTGAAGAATGAGAATATCGATGTCATCAACTGGACGAACAACACCCAGCTGCTGATCCAGCGCTCGCTGACGCCGTCCAAGATCACAAATATGGAGCTGGACAGCGAAAAGATGCATGCGAATGTCTATTTAAAGCCGGACCAGGTTTCCCTGGCCATCGGCCGGAAGGGCGTCAATATCAAACTGGCGCAGGAATTGACAGGATACACGATCGACGTGTTCCGTGATAACGAGGGCGAACCGGAGGAATTCGATATCGACCTCGAAGAGTTTACCGACGAAATCGAGCCCTGGGTCATCGACGAGCTGAAACGCATCGGTTGCGATACGGCCCGCAGCGTGCTTGATCTCACATCCGAAGAACTCGAAAGAAGGACCGACCTGGAAAGGGAGACCATCGACGATGTCAGAAGGGTGCTGAAAGAGGAGTTTGAAAAAGGATAACAGTAACATAATTTATGGCAGAAACAACGACATTACGCCTAATGGCTGCAGCCAAGGAATTCAACATCGGGAAAGATACCCTGGTGGATTTCCTGGTGAGCAAAGGATTCAGTAAAGACGATCTGAAACCTACGTCCAAGCTGACGGAGGAAATGTTCCGTTCTTTACAACAGGAATTCCAGGGAGATAAGGTCGCCAAGATGAAATCCGACCAGATCGACCTGCCCAAGGGCAGCCTCGAGGCGAAGAAGAAAAAAGAAGAGGAGGTCCAGCAACAGCCGCAACCGTTGTTCAAGACGAAAGAGATCCCGGTTGTGAAGAAGCCTGTCAAGGAAGAGGCGCCTCCGCCGCCCGTCGTCGAGGAAAAGCCTGCTGCGGCAATACAGGAACCTGTCCGCGAGGAGCCGGAGGTCGTTCGCGTCGAAGCGCCCGAGCTGGAAGGCCCCAGAGTCGTCAGCAAGATCGACCTGTCCTCGATCGACTCGTCGACCCGCCCCAAAAAAGGGTCAAAAAAGCCGAGTGAAAAAGAAGCGCCGGAACCGCAGGAAGAGACGGCGGAACAAACACCTTCCGCCCAGCACGAGGGTTCCCGGCCCATGGCTAAAGAAGAGAGCCGCGAGCCAGCGGAAGATGGCGTCGGACAAGCTGCCGAAGCCGCCGGCACAGAAGAGCAGGAAGTGCCTCCCGTTATCGAAAATATAAGGGCCGAAAAGATCGAAGGCCCCAAGATCGTGGGCAAGATCGAGTTGCCCTCGACCAGCGAGACCCGCCCGAAACCTCCGTCCGAAGAGAAAAGGAAACGCAAGCGGATTCCGATAGAGAAAAAGGACCACGGAGGCGGCGGTGGAGGCAGACCGGGCCAGGGAACAGCCGGCGGACAGTTCGGAGGACACCAGGGCGGCAACCAGCGTCCCGGCGGGCATAACCGTCCCCCATTGCAGCGTAACACCGACCGACGCGGCCCGGGTGGTGGTGCAGGTCATGGCGGCAATCGCAGGTCGGATCCGCGTCATGCTCCGCGCGAAGCAAAAGAGATCGATAAGAAGGAGATCCAGGAAAAGATCAGACAGACCCAGGCCAAGCTGGCTGGCGCCGGCGGCCGGGGAAAGAGTCTGAAAGCGAAATACCGCCGGGCCAAACGCGAAGAAATGGCCGAACAGGCCGGCGGCGACGAAATGATGGACAGCCGGCTCCAGGTCACCGAATTCATCAGCGTCAGCGAACTGGCCAACCTGATGGATGTCAGCTATGCCGATGTGATCAGCAAGTGTATGAGCCTGGGGATGATGGTATCCATCAACCAGCGCCTGGAAGCCGACGTGATCGAGCTGGTAGCCGGAGAATTCGGTTATACCGTCGAGTTCATCGGGATCGACGACGCTGCGGAAATGGAGGAAGAGGAAGAGGTGGATGATCCTCAAGACATGCTCCCGCGTTCTCCCGTCGTTACCATCATGGGTCACGTCGACCACGGTAAGACGTCATTGCTCGATTACATCCGCAGCGCCAATGTCGTGGCCGGCGAAGCGGGTGGCATCACCCAGCATATCGGGGCCTACCAGGTCACCACGTCAACAGGAAAAAAGATCACCTTCCTCGACACACCGGGTCACGAAGCGTTCACTGCCATGCGTGCCCGCGGTGCCAAAGCGGCGGACGTGGCCGTTATCGTGGTAGCCGCAGACGATGCGGTGATGCCGCAGACCAAGGAAGCGATCTCGCACGCGCAGGCTGCCGGTTTGCCGATGGTATTTGCCATCAACAAGATCGATAAGGACGGGGCCAACCCCGAGAAGATAAAAGAACAGCTGGCGGGTATGAATCTGCTGGTGGAAGACTGGGGTGGAAAATACCAGTCGCAGGAGATTTCGGCAAAGAAAGGGCTAAATGTCGATCTGCTCCTGGAGAAGATCCTCCTCGAAGCGGAATTGCTCGATCTGAAAGCCAACCCCGATCGCGAAGCCTCCGGAAGCGTGATCGAAGCCTCGCTCGACAAGGGCCGCGGCTACGTCGCTACCGTGCTGGTGCAAAATGGCACCTTCCATGTCGGTGACCTGGTCGTTTCGGGTCAGTATTTCGGCCGCGTAAAAGCCATGTTCAACGAACGGAACAAACGGGTCGACGATGCGCCGCCTTCAACACCCGTCCTGCTGCTGGGTCTCAATGGGGCTCCTCAGGCCGGTGAAAAGTTCAAGGTTTACGAGGACGAAAGCGAAGCCAAGGAAGTCGCGAACAAACGCGCACAGATCCTTCGCGAACAGGGTATCCGCACCAAGAAACATATCACGCTCGATGAGATAGGCCGACGCCTGGCGCTGGGTAACTTCAAGGAACTCAACCTCATTATCAAAGGCGATGTCGACGGCTCCGTGGAAGCGCTCAGCGATTCGCTGCAGAAACTGTCTACCGAAGAGATCGCGGTCCGCGTGGTGCACAAGGCTGTCGGCGCTATCACCGAAAGCGATGTGCTGCTGGCTACGGCCTCCGACGCGGTCATCGTGGGCTTCAACGTCCGGCCGTCTTCACAGGCTTCGCGTCTCGCTGAGAATGAGGGTGTGGAAATAAAGACATACTCGATCATTTACAACGCGATCGAAGAGGTCAAATCGGCCATGGAAGGTATGCTCGAACCGAAGATCCAGGAGAAAGTGGTGGCCAATGTCGAAGTTCGCAACGTCTTCAAGTTCGATAAGGCTACCGTAGCAGGATGTTATGTACTCGACGGAAAGATCTACCGGAACTCCAAGGTCCGCCTCGTTCGCGACGGTATCGTTATCTATCCCATAGGGGAAGGCGCCACCGCGGAACTGGCTTCGTTGAAGCGGTTCAAGGACGACGTGAAAGAGGTTCCCGCCAGCATGGAATGTGGTCTGACGATCAAGAATTACAACGACATTCATGTTGGAGATATCGTCGAAGCCTACGAAGAAGAAGAAGTGAAAAGGACGCTGTAGCGCCACGCGGCAATTCGAAAACTGCCGCGGTGAAACCAGTGATTAACAAAGTTTTGTTAAATACCTTCCCCGGGGGGTATTTAACATTTCATCATTATACTTTTGATCCATGATCAAGCATCTACTCTTGCCCGCACTGCTGCTTGCCACCGCTTCCGGCTTTGCACAGCAGGAAAAAGTGATTGCCGATAAGATCGCCGGTATCGTAGGCGATAAGATCATTCTCAAATCCGAGCTTTCGCAGGCAATCGGAGACATGATCCGGAACAACAACGGACAGGAAGTGCCCGGTGTAACGGAATGTACGATCATGGACCAGATGCTCCTGCAAAAAGCACTGATCCTGCAGGCGGAAAAAGACTCGCTGCCAGTCAGCGACGAAGAGGTCGAGGCCGAGGTCGATCAGAAGATCCGGTATTTCATACAGCTGTATGGCGGTAAAGATGCTTTCGAGCAGATAGCCCAGCGGACGGTCTACCAGGCGAAGATGGATTTCATGGCGCCCATCCGAGAGCAGCGGCTGGCGGAAGCCGAACGGAAAAAGATCGTCGAAGGCATTACCATCACTCCGACGGAAGTAAAGGAATACTTCGATAAGATACCCGAGAATAAACGGATCTTCTATGAATCCGAAATGCAGCTGAACCAGATCGTGGTTTATCCCAAGGCAAGCCGCGACATCGACAAGCTGGCGATCGACGACCTGAACGAATACAAGAAACAGGTAGAATCCGGCCAACGGAAATTCGAACTGCTGGCCCAGCTCTATTCGGATGATCCGACTGCCAAGCAAAACGGCGGTACGATCGAACTGAACCGTAACGACAGCAAGATGTGGGACCCGACGTTCTTTTCTACCGCTTTCCGGTTGAAAGAAGGGCAGATCTCTCCGGTTATCAAAAGCAAATACGGTTATCACATCATCCAGATGGTCAGCCGCAACGGTGACGAGGCGGTCGTACGGCATATTTTGAGAATACCGCAGATCACCCAGGACGCGATCGATGAAGCCACGCACAAGCTCGACTCGATCCGCACGCAGATAGTCGACGGCTCTCTTTCCTTCGGCGCCGCAGTGACCAAATACAGCGACGATCCGATTGCCAAATCCACCGCGGGCCAGATCATGGGCAAGAATGGGACCACCTTCCTGACGATACCCGATCTGGACAAGGATATGGTGCTGCTGCTGAAGAATTCGAACCTGAAGGTCGGCGAGATATCCAAGCCGACCGTATACAAAGACGAACAAGGCAAAACGGGCGTTCGTATCGTACAACTCGTGTCCAAATCGGAGCCGCACCGCGAAAATCTGCGCGATGACTACGACCGTATTGCACAACGCGCCCTCGATCAGAAACGATCGGCCGCACTCGAAAAATGGTTCGTGACCAAAGTTCCAACCTTCTATATCATGATCGATCCGGAGTACCGGAATTGCAGTAACCTGACAAGATGGGAGGGTAATACTTCCACAGCGGAAAAATAGGGTACGTGTAAACACTTATCAGCCGCGAAATGCTGTCTTAATTCGCATCGCATACGGCCTTCTTTAGTAATTTGACATGGACGTCCCCCGGCGTGGGCGGCTCCCTGCCCGAAAGAGCGGAGACTTATCTTATTATTTAGTAATGGCTTATATCCAATAGATTGCCTTGAAACCCCTATTCATTCCCCCAATTCCCGCATTTTGCCGGCATGTGGGCATTTCCTTGCCACACGATACGCGCTCCCATCTTTCCAGTGCCGGAAAAAAATCGTATCTTATTTGCTGTTTCGACACGACCGGAAGCCATCTCCAGGGGATTGATCGGCACCGTTTTCCTGGCGATCCGCTTAAAACAATCCTATATGAGTAAGATCAATATTCTGATTGCCGACGACCACAAATTGATCAGGGAGACCTGGAGTTATATTCTCAACAGCGACTCACGGTTTCAGGTGGTGGCGGAATGCGGAGATGCACAGGAGGCAGTCGAGCTCGCCAAGGCAAAGCGCCCCCACGTCGTACTCATGGATATCAACATGGCCCCGTTTTCCGGTTTGGAAGCTACCCAGCGTATCCGCAAGATATCTCCCGGTTCCAAAGTGATCGGCGTTTCCATGCATTCACAGCCTGCCTATGCAAAGAAAATGCTGCAAATGGGCGCCCGGGGATACGTCACCAAGAATTCTTCCAAGGAAGAAATGATCAAAGCCATTCTGGAGGTCAATCACGGCAATAAATACATCTGCGACGAGATCAAGAATATCATTTCCGAACAACTGCTCGATGAAAAAGAAGACTCGCCGAACATCAATGCGCTGACCGAAAGAGAAATGCAGATCATCAATTTCATCAAGGAAGGCCTCTCCTCCAAGGAGATCGCCACCAGCCTGAGCATCTCGCTAAAAACGGTCGAGGTGCATCGCCATAATATTCTTAAGAAACTGAAACTGAAGAACTCTGCATCTCTTGTCAACTTCATTAATACAAATGCTACATATATATAATATGTAGTGCACCTGCCCTTTTCTTAACTTTTTTTGTTCCGGGAAGTTGGTAACTTTGCGGTCCATGAGCGATGAAATTAAACATGAGTGTGGTCTGGCATTCATCCGTTTGCGTAAGCCGTTCTCTTATTATCTGCAACAATACGGCACTGTTCTCTGGGGTTTGAACAAGCTGTACCTGCTGATGGAAAAACAGCACAACCGGGGACAGGACGGCGCCGGGGTCGCCGCGGTCAAGCTCAATGTCGAACCGGGCCATCCTTTTCTGCATCGCATCCGGAGTAACGATCATCAACCCATCTCCGACGTTTTTTCCAAGATCATGGCCGAGGTGAAAGAGCTGGAAACCTACCAGCCGGATATCAAACAGCATCCCGGGCTCATGAAAGGACATATCTCCTTCCTCGGCGAATTGCTGCTGGGCCACCTGCGGTATGGCACGCAGGGCAGGAACAATGTCGAGTTCTGTCATCCCTTTATCAAACGCAATACCATCCCCGCCCGCAATCTCGCGCTGGCCGGCAACTTCAACCTGGTAAATACCGACGAGCTTTTCGACCTGATCGGTATCGACCCCGGGGAATTCCAGAAACAGAGCGATCTGGCCGCAATGTTGGAGGTCATCCATCACTTCCTGGCACGTGCGGACGAGGCTTCGCCGGGCAACCTCGACGTGACGGGGCTGCTGCGTAAGGCGGTCTCGCTCTTCGATGGCGGCTTTACGGTGGGAGGGCTGATCGGCAACGGGGACAGCTTCGTATTCCGCGACGCCCATGGCATCCGTCCTGCCTATTACTATATCAACGATGACGTGGTGGTTGCCGCCTCGGAAAGAGCAGCCATCCGGACGGTATTCAATGTGGGTGAGAATGAGGTCATGGAATTGTTGCCGGGCAAGGGCCTGATCGTTAAATTCGACGGCACCGTATCGATACAGACCATCCTGGAACCGAAAGAGCGGAGAGCCTGCAGTTTCGAGCGGATCTATTTTTCACGCGGCAGCGATGAAAAGATCTATCGCGAACGGATTGCCCTCGGTTACAACCTCAGCGACCAGGTACTCGGCGCCATCAATCACGATCTCAAGAACTCGATCTTTTCCTTCATTCCGAATACCGCGGAAGTAGCTTTTTACGGGCTTTGGAAAGGCATGGACGACTACCTCGAAAGCATCAAGATCCAGCGCATCCTTTCCTGGGGTAACGATATCCGCGAAGAAAGGCTGGTGGAAATGCTGAGCCGGAAGATCCGCGTCGAAAAGGTCGCGATAAAGGACGTAAAGATGAGGACCTTCATAACGGAGGACGCCAGCCGTAATGAAATGGTCCAGCACGTCTACGACGTCACCTACGGAACGGTTCGCAAAGGGGTTGACACCCTGGTCGTCATCGACGACTCGATCGTCAGGGGAACGACCCTGAGGGAAAGCATCATCCGGATGCTGGCACGTCTTGCCCCGAAAAAGATCATCGTCGTTTCTTCGGCCCCCCAAATCCGTTACCCCGATTGTTACGGCATCGACATGAGCAAGCTCGGCGATTTCATCGCTTTCCGCGCCGCCATCGAATTGACAAAGGAGAGAGGCAAGGAACGCTGTTTGCAGGAGTTATACGAGCGTTGTAAAGAGCTGGCGCGCACGGGCCAGCTGCATTCCGAGAATGTCGTCAGGCGTGTCTACAGCCCCTTTTCCGCGGACGAAGTCGCCGAGAAGATCGCACAGCTAATCACCCCGCCGGACATCGGCACGCCCGTACAGGTCATTTTTCAGACGATCGAATCCCTCCATGAGGCCTGCCCGACCAATACCGGGGACTGGTATTTCACCGGCAACTACCCAACGCCGGGAGGCAACCGGGTCGTGAACAAGGCATTTATCAATTACATGGAAGGCAAGAACGTCCGCGGTTATTGACAGGAGGCAAAAAATTCGCTGTCCGGATTGCTGTTATCAGGGAAAATCCTTAATATTATATAGCTAATAGTACCCATCCCCTTAAAAGATTTGTCTGGTTGAACCCGCTCTGCTAGTCTCAATGATTCTTTTGAAAACCCAAGAGTTATGAAGAAAGTATCAATCATGATCGTCGACGATCACACCCTGATCCGGGAAACATGGAGTTTTTTATTGGGGAAAAACGAAAATTTCGATGTGGTGGCCGAGTGCGGCGACGGTGAACGCGCTATCGAACTGGCCAGGGACAAGCGACCCGATGTCGTTCTGCTGGACATCAATATGGCGCCGATGAGCGGTTTCGATGTCCTGAAGATGATCCGCAAGTATTCCCCCGGTTCGAAGATCATCGGTGTTTCCATGCACTCCCAACCCGCTTATGCAAAAAAAATGCTACGGCTCGGCGCGAAAGGTTATGTCACCAAGAACTCTCCCCGCCAGGAAATGCTGGAAGCCATCTCGGAAGTCAGCAACAACCACGTCTATATTTGCCAGGAAGTCAAGAATATCCTGTCCGACCAGTTATTGAATAACGACCAGGCCAATCCCGACATCAATAACCTTTCGGACCGCGAAATGCAGATCGTCCGGGCATTGAAGGAAGGGCTTTCGTCAAAGGAGATCGCTTCCGAACTAAGCATTTCGCTCAAGACAGTGGAAGTGCACCGCCACAATATCCTAAAAAAGCTGAAGTTGAAGAACACGGTCTCCCTGATCAATTTTATCAATTCCCAGGCCTTCGACATCTGACCGGCGGAGCCTGTCCGAAACCTTTTCAATGAAGACCCTATTGATAATACGGCATGCCAAGAGCAGCTGGGATAATGCCAATGAAAGCGATATCCAACGGCCGCTGAACGACAGAGGCAAACGCGACGCGCCCGCCATGGCACAACGCCTGATCCGGAACGGCATTACTATCGACCGCTTTGTTTCCAGCCCCGCGAAACGCGCCTTGCAGACGGCCGAGTCATTCACCCATGTATTCGGCAATAAAAAGAAAGACATCGGGATCATCCCGGATCTCTACCACGCCTCCCCTGTCACCTTCAAACAGGTGGTGGCAGACCTCGATGACGGGGACGATACGGTTGCCGTCTTCTCGCACAACCCCGGGATCACTGCCTTCGTCAACACGCTCACCGAAATGAGAGTGGACAACATGCCTACCTGTTCCATATTCGCCGTGAAAAGCAAAGCCGAGCACTGGAGCGGTTTTCTCGACTCCCACCCGCAGTTCTGGTTCTTCGATTATCCCAAATCGGGGCGGCACGACTAGCCGCAATTGGCTAAAGCCTCTTCGACAGCGATGCCCAGCTGCCCGCGGTCTTTTTGGTGCAGCGAGCCGAAGGAAAATGCGCCTGCCGCTGCTACGGCAGCCGTCATCGAGAACTTTCGCTGTGTCATGCATGCGGCCCAGCCATTTGCCGCCAATCGGTTGCCAAGGTATTCCTGTTCGCTCTGTCCCGGCGTTGGGATCAACACCGCGCGCTTTTCCAGCCGCACGAGGTCCATCACCGTACTGTAGCCCGGCCGGGCAATGACAAAGGCGGCCTGCCGGATGACCCGCTCGAGATCCGTCGCGGGCAAATGATCGTACACCACCATGCCTTCCGGCAATCCCTCTATCGCCGCGCCTCCTTCGGGCAAGCCTCGCACCAGCACGATTCGCCGAGGGCAACCCGCCGACTGTTCTATGATCCTTCTCTCGAGCAGCGTTCGTTGCGGCTCGGGCCCCGACAACAGAACCAGGATATAATCACTTCCGCCCGTGCCGGATCGCGCCCCTGGTTGCGCTTCATCGTTACTCCCGGGCTTCGACAGCCGCCCGGCCGCGTCCATTCCCGGCGCGTCTCCCGATCGCTCCGCCCCGTCGCCCGCCCCGAATCGGGACAACCATCCGATATAACGGAGAGGTATAGGCGGAAATATTGCGGGATGAGACAGCTCGCCGGCCAGCCCGCTGCCTTCGACATCCACCACCCAGCATTGCGAAAACCTGCGTATGAAATGGTAATTCATCTGCTGCAGCATCAGATCGCCCACCCGCCCGAAAGGCGTCCTGATGTGTAATTGGTGCGTAACGAATACGCAAAATACATCCCGGCTCCAGAGACCATACCGGTTGTCGGAGATGATCAGATCGGGCCTTTCCCGATGCAAAAATGCCTTCAGCCACCGTTTTTCCCGCTTGATCCGAATCAAGAATTTTGGAATCGACAGCATCAACAGCAAAATTGTTAGGGCACGGTTTTTGCAAAACCGTACTGCATAACCAGGTATTTCAACGAAAGTCGCGGCGGGAAATTCCGCCATTAATAACGCCTTTTGCGATCCTTTTGCGGCAACAAAGACTTCACATTTCTGATTTAATAATTCTTTAATTACTGGGATACACCTTGTTGCGTGACCGAGGCCCCAGTCTAATGGAGCAACCAGGACCCTGGGGTATTGCCTCTGCGATTTGTTAATTTTTCCACCAGTCAGCAACGACAAATACTATTTTACGTACAAAATAGTTAAATTCGTAAGAATTAGTTCATGAAAACCACAAAACCGGTATTGATACTGTTACTAATATTTAGTAGCATTGTATTCCTCGGCTGTAGCTCTGGACGCAGTATCGGTGGCTCAAGCAAGAAATGCGGCTGTGGGATCACAAAAGGTATGTCTGGTTATTAAAATCTAATAGAAAATGAAAGCTTGTAACAGGGATTTGCTTGTTCTTGTGAAAGATGAGCACATGAATGAAAAATCAATGGAGCGAGAGCTGGAACAACTGAACGATCTGCTGTTCCATTTCGAAACGTTCGAAACATTCTGCACTGCCCACGAAGTGTTCGATGTCCACAGGCATAAGACCCTGCACAAACGCGACAGCATACAACGCATCGTACGACAACGCGAATTGAAACCCTTCTTTTTTGTCTGCAATAAGAACTAGGAAAGCCCCCTCATCGCCTCACGCAGTTTCTTCAACATTTCAGGGATGTCTTCGAGCTTGCAGGTACCCACGCTGAGACGGTACCAGGGCGAGGTTTTTGCGGCGCCGAAAGCATAAAAGGGCACCACGGCCAGTCCGGCTGCATCAAGGAGATAGGAAGTCACATCGGACTGTGTTTGCAAAGTCCGGCCTTCGGAAGTCTTCTGCCCGGAAAGGTCGATCTTGATGGTCAGGTAAATCGCGGCTTCAGGCGTCAATACATCTACTTTGAACCCTTCTTTCTTCAATGCCAAAAACCCGTCGTGGACACGGTTCAACCGCTCGGACACCGCCGCGCGGAACCCCGCGAGATACCGGTCGATATTTTCTTTTTGAAGCAGGTAGACGGCGGTGGCCTTTTGCTCTGCCATCGGCGCCCACGAGCCGATGTGGGTCATAATCGCCTTCATCTTACCGATGATGGCCGCCGGTCCGAATGACCAGCCTACTCTCACGCCGGTGGCGGCGAACGCCTTGCTGATGGCATCGACAAACACCGTGTATTCCCTCATCTCCGGATACAACGACACGGGATTGTAATGGACGATCTTCCCATAGGTCAGTTGCCAGTACATCTGGTCATAGAGCACATATAGCTTCTTTTCGCCCGGCCGCCGCCGTTTGTTTTCCTCCAGGACCAATTCGCAAATAGCAGAAAGATCCTTTTTCGAAATGGTGGTTCCTGTCGGGTTCTGCGGCGAGCAAAGACAGATCAATGCGGCTTCCTTCACGTGTGGCTGCAATGCCTCCGCCGTCGGCATAAAATTGTTTTCCGCAGTTGCCTCGATGACCACGTGCTCGCCCTGGTTCAGGTGCGTATAATGATTGTTGTTCCAGGACGGAACCGCATAGATGACCTTATCCCCTTTATCGATCAGCGTCCTGAAAAGCGAATAGATCAATGGTCTTCCGCCGCTGGCTACAAGGATCTCGTCGGACCCGTAGACAAGACCTTCCCTGTCCTTCAGGAATTCGGAGATGGAATCCCGCAGGTCGAGATTTC
>DASZYU010000108.1:0-8936 GCA_035545215.1 Puia sp. | reverse complement strand
GAGACCGAGCCCCCCGCACGCACCGCACCGATGGCAAGGATCAATGTTCCTTCGGCGTCGGTCCGGCCGACCGACAGCAGCGCAGGTATCGGCCGCAAGTTCCCCACGATCGTCCCGACCGTGCTCAAAGACCGCCAGAACGATGTCGTCAAAACGCTGGTCATTCATACGCATGAGGTGACCCTGAACATCTACGACGACGGCGCGATCGATCACGACACCGTTTCCGTCTTCCTGGACAACCGGCAGGTGATCAATCATGCCATGCTCACCGACCGGCCGCTCGTCGTTACGCTGCACCTGGATGAAGACAACGATTATCACGAGATCGTGATGGTCGCCGACAACGAAGGCGAAATCCCGCCGAATACATCGCTGATGATCGTGAAGGCGGGAGACAAAGAATACGAGGTCAGGATCACGACCACCGAACAAAAGAATGCGGTGGTGAAATTCCAGTATGCCAAATAACGATGGTATGAGAACCCTGCTCCTGTTATTGCTGTCGGTCCCGGTGCTCTGTCTGCAGGCAGAAGACCTCAACGGCATCTGGAAGGGAACCCTGACGCAGGGGCCGGGCGGATGTTACCCGAACTATTACCTCGAACTGCAGATCAATTTCACCAGCGACCGCATCACGGGACGCGCCTACGACTATTACGATAAGACACATTTCGTCAAAATGAGCTTCACCGGCCGCTACAACGCGCAGACGCACCGGCTGGTGCTGATCGAGAAAGAGGTGCTGCAATCGATGATCCCCCCGGATTGTCTTCCCTGTATCAAGACTTACGATCTCAACTATTCGAAGACCGGCGATGCGGAAGAACTGACAGGAGACTGGAAAGGCCTATACTCCGAAAAACGGCTCACCTGTCCCCCCGGCAAGATCCGCCTGCGCAGAGCCGTCGCCTCCGATTTCCCGGCCGACATCGATCAGAACGATACGCTCGCAGGGTTGCAGGCGCAGCTGCATCTCCAGCCCCGGGCAAACCTGGTGGTAAAGACCGTAACGGTCAACACCGCGCAGATCAGGATCCAGCTTTACGACAACGCGGAAATCGATCACGATACCGTGACCGTGCTCATCAACAACAAGCTGTTGCTCTACCGGCAAATGCTGACCGACCGACCGCTGACGATCAATTTTAACGCGGTGCCGGGCACCGAATACGAACTGGTGATGTATGCAGATAACCTCGGTGATATCCCCCCCAATACGGCCCTGATGATGGTGACCGCCGGAGACCAGAAATTCGAGGTTTTCATGTCATCGACGCTGCAAAACAGCGCGGCGGTGAAGTTTGTGTACAAGCCGTAGGCTACCTAGTGTTTTCCAGCCAGGTCGACCGAATCCACGATCTCGCCGCAGCCGATCATCTTGCTCTTGAAGACAGGGTGTTTGTTACCCAGGTAAGGATTGATGATATGCGGTTCGGCACTTAGCCAGAACCCTTCTATGCTGTCTTTGAAAGCCATCGGACAACGCATGTGATAGATCGTTTCCTTATCGTAACGGACGGTACGGAGCAGGTTGTACAATTCGTCGGTGAGCATGTTGAACGTCTGTCTTCTTCCCTCATATCCCGCATTGCTGCCAAAACCTTTCGCATCGCCGCTGAGACTCGCCGCCAGGCTCCGTGCCGTCAGGATGATGCCCGAATCCGCCTTGATCTGGCGGATAGGCAGGCTGTCGGCTTTGGCCGCAAGCCCATACGCGGCATGGTCGGCCTTCAGGGTATCCCAATCCACGAGCGCATCCCGAACCGCAAAGTACTGTGACAACAGCGAATCGAAAGCCGTATTGAAGGTCTCGGGATTCTTCGAGATCCGAAGCGCTTCGTCTTTGGGCGGCGCCGACTGGACGGGCTTGTCCGACAACAATTTATAAGCGAGAAAGCCTGCAGCGATGAACAATACGACCAGCAGTAGGAATTTCTTCATCAGGGGACAATTTTTGCGAAGGATGGTTTGACCTTCATTTACGGTACAAATATACTCTTTCGGCGCCAAATAGCTAAGCCTGCCGCTACAGCTGAGGCGACGGCGGCCTTCGCGGCCTTCGCCGGTTCAATTGCTTCACCCTCCCGGCGGTTTGGGCAAATGACAGCCGAAGGCTAATTTTGCACCCATGTTAGCAGGTTTGCAAAACGTCACTTTCGAATTCGGCGCCCGGGTCATCGTTAAAGACGCCACCTGGCATATCCAACCCAATGAACGCATCGGCCTCATCGGCTACAATGGAACGGGGAAATCCACTTTGCTCAAGCTGTTTGCGGGCGAGTACTCGCCCTCCGAAGGCACGGTCGAGCGCAGCCGGACCACGACGATCGGCTATCTGCACCAGGACCTGCTCAGCTTCGACACCAACGGCTCCATCCTGCAGGTGGCCATGACGGCATTCGAACGCGTGCTCCAGCTGGAAAAAGAGATCGAAGAGCTCGGCAAACAGCTGGAAAAGGATCACGAGAACAACGATCTGCTCATTCGCTATACCGACGCACTGCATGAAATGGACACGCTCGACGGCTACACCATCCATCACCGGACCGAGGAGATCCTGCAGGGGCTCGGTTTTTCCAACTCCGATCTCGGGCGGCCGTTCCGCGAGTTCAGCGGTGGCTGGCGCATGCGCGTCCTGCTGGCAAAAATGATCCTCCAGCAGCCGGACCTGCTGCTCCTCGACGAGCCCACCAACCATATGGACCTTCCTTCCATCGAATGGCTCGAGAAATACCTGCAGCACTACCAGGGTTCGGTGATCATCGTCAGCCACGACAAATACTTCCTCAACCGGATGGTGACCAAGATAGTCGAGCTGTATCAGAAAGAGCTGCACATCTACAATGGCAATTACAGCTTCTACGAGACCGAGAAAGCGATGCGCATCGAGCTCCAGCAACGCGCCTACGAGAACCAACAGGAATACATCCGTCAGCAGGAGCGCTTCATCGAAAGGTTCCGTGCAAAGGCGACCAAGGCCGCGGCCGCCCAAAGCGCGATGAAACGGCTGGAGAAGATCGAACGCATCGAAGACGTGGAGATCGAGCGGCCCAACATCAGGATCAATTTCCGCGTCGATAAGACGCCGGGCCGCGTGCTGGCGACGCTGAAAGGCGCGACGAAACGATTCGGTCCCATCACGATCGTGGAGGGCGCTTCCGCCGAGATCGACCGCGGCGATAAGATCGCGCTCATCGGAGCCAACGGCAAAGGTAAGTCGACCGTCCTTCGGTTGATCGCCGGTACCGAACCCTTCGACGGGGAACGCGTCTGGGGACACAACGTGGAAGAGAGTTTCTATGCCCAGCACCAATTGGAATCGCTGAACGTGAACCACACCGTTTTGGAGGAAATGCAGCTTTGCGGCAGCCAGAAAACGGATCTCGAGCTGCGCGTACTGTTGGGATGTTTCCTGTTCAGCGGCGACGATGTCGAAAAGAAGATCCGCGTCCTGAGCGGTGGCGAAAAGGCCCGCGTGGCGCTAGCCAAGACGATCGTGAGCAAGGCCAATTTCCTGTTGCTGGACGAGCCGACCAACCACCTCGACATGCATTCCTGCGATCTGCTCATCGACGCGCTGAACAAATACGAGGGCAGCTATCTGCTGGTCAGCCATGACCGGTATTTCATATCCAGGACTGCCAACAAGATCTGGGAGATCGAAGATCACCAGATCCGCGAGTTCAAGGGCACCTATGAAGAATGGGTGGATTGGAAAGAACGCAATGTGGCCGCGAAAATGCAGGCAGCAACGGCCGCGGCGTCCTCCGCGGCAACCCAAACGCCTTCAACCCCCGGCAAGACGACGTCCGCACAGGCGCCCGCACTGGCGCCCGCGCAAACAACCACCCCGCCGGTCGCCCCATCGGACCGGTCGGGTGCTTCTGCCCCGAATGGCGGTCCTGCTATCGCCGGCCAGGCTAACGGGAATCCGGGTACCACGCGTGCCGCTTCGGCGCCGGTCAATAAAGAAGCAAAAAAAGAGCTGCAGAAACAGCAGCGGCTTTTCCAGGAGCTCGAACAAAAGATTGCGGCGCTTTCACGGCAAAAGGGCGACCTGGAAGCAGCCCTTGCCGATCCGGCCACGTATTCGGATAAGAACAAGTTCATCAATGCGGAAAGCGAATACAAGAAGACCGCCGACGAGCTCGATAAGGCCAACCGCCAATATGAACAGGTTTTTGAAAGGATCATGCAACTGGAAAAGACACTTTGAAACCGAGCGCCCCATATTTTGTCCCGCGAGGTTCCATCCGACCAGTGAGGAGACCTCGTTTACGGGTAAAACACCATTCGCTTCTTAGCTGCTGTCTGTTGCTGCTGCTTGCCACCGGTCACCCGAAGGCCCAGGACACGGCGGGACCGAAACCGCGGGGACCCAGACCCAGGATAGGCCTGGTATTGAGCGGCGGCGGCGCGAAGGGATTGGCGCACATCGGTATCCTCAAGGCGATCGACTCGGCCGGTTTGAAGGTGGACTATATCACAGGAACAAGCATGGGCAGCATCATCGGCGGCCTCTACGCGGTCGGTTATTCGGCCGATACGATCGAAAAAATTGCCCGAAGCATCGACTGGGACCTGCTGCTCTCCAACCAGTCCTCGATGCGTACGATGATCATGGACGAGAAGGACGAATACGGCCGGTACATCATCGAGCTGCCCTGGGTCAATCATTGGTTCCGTTTCTCCACCGGCGTGATCGAGGGGGAAGAGCTCTGGATGAAGTTCTCCGAGCTGTTCCGGCCCGTTTACAACATCAAGGATTTCTCGCATTTCCCGATCCCCTTCCGTTGCATCGCAACCGATATTTCGACAGGCGAGGCCGTCGTGCTGGATTCGGGAGACATCGTCGCTGCCGTCCGGTCGAGCATGGCGATCCCCTCCGTGTTCACCGCCGTTCAATATGGCGGTCACAAACTGGTGGACGGGGGCGTCGTTCGCAATTTTCCCGTCAGCGATGTACGGAAAATGGGCGCCGATATCGTCATCGGCGACAACGTAGCCGGCCCGCTGCGAACACCCGAGGAAGTGACCAATCCGTTGCAGGTGCTCCTGCAGGTGGCTTTTTTTCGCGAAGCGGCGGACACCCGCACCCAGATCCCGCTCTGTAACATTTACGTGTACCAGCCGCTGGACAAGTACAGCATGGCAACTTTCGGCGAAGCAAGCCAGATCATCGATCGCGGCGTCGAAGAAGGCCGCCGGCTTTTCCCCCGTCTCAAACGCCTGGTGGATTCGCTCGACTCGCTATACGGCCCGCAACAGATCGCAAAGAACAGACTGCCCGCCGTCAATTCCGTCAAAGTCTCTTCGTATGCGGTGACCGGCCTGAAACATACCAGCGAGGGCTTTTTTATTCAAAGCATGAACCTCCAGAAAGGACATTCCTATTCTGCGGCCAGTCTTTCGAAGATGGTCCGCCGCGCGTTCGGCACCCGCTATTACAGCCGGATCACCTATTCGCTGACACCGCAGTCCGACAGCGGCAGCCATATCCAGTTCGATGTCCAGGAGTCGCCGCTGACCTTCGCCAAGCTGGGCCTTAACTATAACCAGTTCAGCGGTGTCAGCGCCATCCTCAATCTCACCAGCCGTAATTTCTTTACGGCTACCTCGCGAAGCCTCGTGACGGTCAACATCGGAGAGAATTTCCGGCTAAGGGCCGAACACCTGCAGTATTTCAGCCGGCGCGCCAATTTCTCGTTCACGATCGGACCGCAATTCGACCAGTTCAGGATCACCACCTATAATAACAAATACAACCAGGGCGGGCTATACGATCAAAACTATTTCAGGATGGACGGCCATTTCGGTTATTCGACCAACCGCGACCTGACGATCGGCGCCGGCAGCCGGTGGGAATACATCGATTACAATCCTTCCATCACTTCGAGTCTCGAATTCGAGGGGAACAATAACTTCATGACCAGCTATTTCTTTGTCCGTAGCAATACGCTGGACCGCCCGATCTATCCCCGCCGCGGCCTTCGTTTCGATGTAGAGGCCGACCATGTGTTCGAGCAGAATCCCGACGTCCAGAATTTCGCGTCCACGGCCAATACGAACGACACCAGTTTCTCCACCAAACCGTACCAGCGGTTCCTCGCGAGCTACGACCAATACATACCGGTCACCGAACGGTATACCGTCCAGGTCCACCTGCAGGGTGGCCTCAACCTGCACTACCACAACAATATCATGAATGAATTCTCGATCGGCGGGCTGACGGATCAATTTCACAACCAGGTCGTTTTCGCCGGCCTCCGCGAGGGCACTTTTTATTCGGCCAGCATCGCCGAGGGGATGCTCGCGTTGCGGTACCAGCTGTTCAATAACGTGCTGCTGACCGGCAGGGCCAACATCCTGTTCAACAATTTTTTGGACAAAAGTAATTTCTTCACGACGCCCGATTTCCTTTCCGGCTATGCAATGACCTTCACCTATCGTTTCGCATTGGGTCCGCTGGAGCTCAGCGCGATGTACTGCGACCAATCCCGCCGCGTCCTCGGCTACGTGAACATCGGCATCCCCTTCTGAGCGGGCGCATTTCCGGAAACCAACGGCTTATCCGCTGATCTTACTGTTGACGATGCCCAGTATGGCTTCCTCGGCGCGCGACGTCGCTCCGGCAAGTTCCTCGCCGCGTGCCAGGATGTTCGTGACGAAAGCCTTGTCTGCATACCCGCCGGCATTGATCTTCACATTCAGGAACGCACCCATCACGGCAGCCCGCACGCAGAGCGCGCCGACGCCGGCGTCCGAAACCGAGTTGGGATTTCCGGATTCCGCCATCGCCCTGATCACTTCGAGAGACGCCGAAGCGACTTCCATCACCCGGAGCGGCACTTCTATGGCCGTCCGCGTGGCTTCCTGGATGGCCCGTTGCCGCGCAACTTTTTCGTCGGGCGTGCCCTTCGCCATTCCGAAGGCCGCCATGATCGCGTTGAACGCGCGGGTATCCGCGTCGACCAGCCGAAGCAGTTCGTCCTTATATCCCTGTCCTTTCTGCGCCCATGCGCTGAATTCGGCCCACCGCTCGTCCCATCCTTTTTTGTGCGAGGAAAGATTGGCCACCATCGTTCCGAGCGCGGCGCCCAGCGCTCCCACATAGGCAGCGATCGAACCTCCACCCGGGGCCGGGCTTTCGCTCGCCGTTTCGTCGGCAAAATCGCACAAAGGCATTTTGACCAGGCGGTCGCCGGTGCGGTCGCGCAGCAGGTATTCGATGATCCGCTCTTCGGGCACGAACGGCGAAACGTCATCCAGTCCCATCGAAAGGATCGCTATACGGATCAGCTCTTTTTCGGACACGCCGGTGCTGCGTTGTTGTTTTTCCAAAAAATACCTGCCGGCATCGAGCATAGCCTGCAACGGGATCAGCCCCACCAGCTCGCTACCCGTCACGCGGATGCCCCTGGCCTGCGCCGCGCGGCACACTTCGTCGAATGCGATATGCACAGGCGTGACGCGGATATTCGTCAGGTTCATCGAAATCTGCGCGATACCATACTCTTCGATATACCATCCGATGGCTTTGACGGCCTTCAGCGTGCCGGGGCGGTTTCCGCCGTCCGGCAGCGTGCGGCCCGCCTCCCGGACATCGAAAGCGATGGCATTCGCCCGCCGCGTGGACGTCGTGTTCAGGTTGACGTTATAGGCAACCAGGAAGTCGCGTGCTCCGATGACCGTCGCACCCCTGCGGGAATCGAACTCGTCGGGCCCATAGTCCGGCTTCCATTCGGGGAGTTTGATCTTTTTGAAAAAGCCTTCATACTCGCCCGCGCGAATCGTCGAGAGGTTGCTCCTCCGCTTGTCGGCCTGCGCGGCCTCGTAGAGATAGACGGGCAACTGCAGTTCCGTACCCGCCCGCAAAGCCAGCCGTCGGGCCCATTCGGCCGTTTCCTCCATCGTGATGCCGGCGATGGGTATGAGTGGACAGACGTCGGTAGCACCCATGCGGGGATGTTCCCCCTTGTGATCCCGCATGTCGATCACTTCCCCGGCCCTTTTGATGGCCTGAAACGCGGCCTCCACGACCGCGTCAGGGGATCCTACAAAAGTGACCACCGTGCGGTTCGTTGCCCTTCCCGGATCGACGTTCAACAACCTTACGCCCGGAACGGCTTCGATAACGTCCGTAATCTGCCGGATGATCTCGGGCCTGCGCCCTTCGCTGAAATTGGGCACGCATTCGATAATGGAATCCATGTAATTCTTTAAATAATTATTAAACTGCAGTCCTTGGTTTACGTTTCCGTTGCCAAATTAACTAATTTTGGGCCCGAATCGACGTCCATGTTAAAATCCAAGCTCACGTTATACGCCGTTATAGCGTCATTCTTCTTCCTGGGGGTATATGAAAAGAGAATGGGGGAAGTCCTCGATATCCCCACCAGTAACAGGCTGAATCCTGAATACATGTCCATCAGCGGCGACGTGCTGATCTTTATCGCTATCGGCCTGTTCCTGCTTTGCAGCTACACACTCGATAAAAAGTAGCAGGGTTGCCAGGCCCTCATTCCTCCGCCGGCCGGCGCCCCGGCCGGATAAAATCGAGCGGGCGCCGGAGAAAATACCTTCCGAGGATGCCCAGGAATTCCGGGTAGTCCCGGAGACGGATGCCGCGGCTTCTCACCGCAACGAAAAATGCCAGTGAAAAACTAACGAGGAAGTTGAGAAAGCCGATGGCCAATACTCCACCCACAACCGTCAACAGGTACCACTTGTTCACCTGTCCGAAACCCAGCCCATACATCGCCAGCGAGACGTTCCCGGCTGAAATGGTGATATGACGGATGTCAAAATGGATACCGAATATCTCTCCGAAAAAACCAGCCATTCCCAAAAAGAATCCCAGGCTGATATTGCCCACTAAGGCCCCGGCATGGTGTTCCACATATTCAGCCAAACGGCGGCGTCCTTCCGCGGAC
>DASZYU010000107.1:0-14557 GCA_035545215.1 Puia sp. | reverse complement strand
GACTTTCGCCTGGCCGCCCAGTTTCCCTTCGGAACCCACCTCGCGCGCCACACGCGTCACCTCCATGGAGAACAGGTTCAACTGCTTGACCATGTCATTCACCTCGCGCGCAATACGCGAAAATTCCCCCTGGAGGGCATGCCCGCTGATCTCCAGCGGCATATTCTGCGACAGGTTGCCTTTCGCCACGCTGCTGATCACATGTGCGATCTCGATCGTGGGATGCACGAGGTCCGAAATCAGCGCATTCAGCGACTCCACGCCCGCTGCCCAACTGCCTTTGGCGTTGGGTACTTCGATGCGCTGGGTCAGCTTTCCCTGTTTACCGATGGTATTGCCGGCTTTGGTGAATTCCCGCATCATCTCCTCGTTGAGAGAAATGATCTCGTTCAGGGTATCGAAGATACGACCGCGGACTCCGACCTCGCCGATCGGCATCCGCACGCTGAAGACGCCATTGCGTACCTGCAGCAGGACGCGCAGGAGATCTTTATCGTCTAAAAGCGAATCGCTTTCAAATGCTTTGGTGCGGGAACCGTTTCGGTGGCTGTTGCCGTTGGAGGAAGTGGGGGCTGGTTTGGCTTTCTTTTTAATTTCCCTGGTGGAAGGTACCATATTGAATTTTTACATTATATTTTGCACAAATAGATATTGGCACGACGGAACCTAGAGTTGTCAGGCGGTTATAGCACAAGACCCTTGCCATTTATTTGGCAGGGTTCTGGTAGAGTCAATTCTGCGACAGTACAGCTGTAGGATTTTTGGAAGCGCAAGGTATTTCAAGGTAAGAAATTATTTTATGAAAAATAACTCTCGTCTCATATACATTGTGGACGATGATCCGGACGACAGGCAGATTATTTTGGATGCCTTCCTGGAACGTAACCCGCAGATCGATTATGTGTTCATTGAAAACGCAGAAACACTTCTCGAAAGCCTTTATACGACAGAAATTGAGCTCCCCGCGCTAATAATTCTCGACCTGAATATGCCTGGAATGCTCGGTTTGCAGGCGCTGAAAGAGATCAGAGCGAACAAGCAATTCAGCCAGATACCGATCATCGTTCTGACGACGTCCACGCTGCACCAGGACCGGAAGATCTCTTATGAATTGGGAGCCAGTTGCTTCCTGCATAAACCCGATTCTTTCGGCAAACTCGTGGACATCACCGATTCCATTGTCAAGCTTTGGCTGAGGGAATATCAGACGCCCGCGGTCGTCGGAGAAGGCGGTATGGAAAAAAGTTAGCCGTTTGCGATTGGGACGCCGGGCTTCCCAATGTTGTGGAATTTTTTCCACAGTTTTCCCTATTGTTCTTTCAGTTTGTTGGCATAAACGATTCAGCGTGCAAAAATTCCGGAATCTGGAACGGCTTTTGACCCACGGTTCATTGAAGGCTTATTGACAGGTACTGTAACATCAAAATGGACATTTAAAAACAACGAACATGAAAACACGTAAGATCTTTTTCTGCCTTCCGGCATTGCTCCTCTGTTTTTCGCTTCGCGGTTTGAGCGAAGGCGTAGCTTCCAAGAGCTCTCCGCTCGATCTGCCCTCGAAAGAGGCCATTGCAAACATGACCGCAGCGCAAAAAGAAGCACTGATCCAGCAAATGAAAGAAAGAGTGGAAGAGATCAGGGCCATGGACAAGTCGCAGCTGACCAAAGCCGAAAGGAAGCAACTGCGTACCGAGCTCAAAGCGATGAAGAAGGAATCACGGGCAATAACCGGGGTCTACATCTCGGTTGGAGCCCTGATCATCATCATTCTTTTGTTGATCATCATCGTCTGATTACCGACGGTTTGGGCCGGTCCCGCGGCCGGCCTTTCTTTTTGCCCTTCCCGGGCGTCCATTCGTCAACTAAATTTGCGGCGGCCCGGTCCGGTAAGTAGCTTTATTCCCTAAACGAAAAGCTATGATCCCGGACATCCCGGCAACCGCCACGGCCGTTGCCCGCCCCTCTCCCCGCGCACAGACCGCCCGGCTGCTGTTCATCGACAACATCCGTTGGGTCATGATCATGCTGGTCCTGAGCATGCATGCCGCCGTCACCTATAGCGGCGTCGGCAGCTGGTATTACAACGAAGGGATCAGGCCGCGGACACCCGAATTGCTGGTCTTCGTCACCTACCAGGCCTTTCTGCAGTCGTTTTTCATGGGTTTGCTCTTCTTTATCGCCGGCTATTTCGTGCCCGGGGCCTACGACAAAAAGGGCGCCCGGCGTTTCCTCCGGGACCGCGCTTTCCGGCTGGGCTGGCCTTCGCTGCTCTACGTGTTCCTGATCGGTCCCCTGACGGAATACTACGTGTCCGGGTCATGGGCCGGCGGCTCCGCCGATCGCAGCTTCCTGCGGGAATACGGTCATTATATCACCCGGCTGCGGTTCCCGGGCGGTACGGGTCCGCTATGGTTTTGCGTTGCCCTCCTCGTTTTCTGCTTTCTCTATGCGGCAGGACGCTTATTCGCCGGCCGAACCTCGCTTCTGCTCAAAAGGATCCAGGGCACTCCCCGCCCCTTTCCGGGCACGCCCGGCGTAACCGGGTTTATCCTATTGATCGCGATCGCCAGCTTCTTCGTCCGGATACCCTGGCCCAATGGAACCTCTTTCTACAACATGCAATTCTGCTATTTCCCGCAGTACATTGCCTTTTTTATAGCGGGGACGCTGGCGTACCGGCAGAGCTGGCTGACCACGCTCTCAAAAGCCACCGGTAAAGGCTGGGGGATCGCCGCCCGTGCCGGCGGGTTGGTGTTTTGGTTTTCGCTCCTTTGGCTGGGAGGCGCGGTATCCGGACATCGTGGGGATTTCAGCGGCGGTTTGCACTGGCAAAGTTTTGGGCTCTGTTTGTGGGAAGCATTTGTAGGCACCGGTCTCTCGATCTTTGTCCTCGCCCTGTTCCGGCAAAAGTTCAACCGGCAGGGAAGGTGGGCTTCGTATTTTTCCGATAATGCCTTTGCCGTCTATGTGTTCCACCCGCCGATCCTGATCGGCATCACGCTGGCCATGGCCGGTTTACACTGGATACCCTTGTTGAAGTTCGTACTGGCAACCTTGCTGTGCATTGTCGCATCCTTTGCATTTTGCAGCCTCATTGCCCGGCGGCTGCCGCTCCTAAAACGCATTTTATAATATCGTACCTTTCGGACGCATGAACAGATTCTGGAAATATTTTTTCCCGCCGTTGTATGGTCTGGTCATCTATGCCACCATCCGCCTCTTGCTGGACACGGTCACGGGCATGAAGTTCTGGCATCGTTCGCTGCAACTGAACGCGCAGGACCTGGCCGCCACGCTGATCTTCAGCTATGTCTTTATGTCCGTATTCCGGCAGCTGCTCCGCTGGTTCGACCGCAGGTGGCCGGCGGACG
The DNA here is from genome assembly GCA_035545215.1 of Puia sp. Taxonomy (GTDB): domain Bacteria; phylum Bacteroidota; class Bacteroidia; order Chitinophagales; family Chitinophagaceae; genus Puia. The sequence goes on along the minus strand of DASZYU010000107.1, from coordinate 11,186 downwards.
ATTTCAGTTCCAAACGGATCCTGCGCGAACTCTCGTACCTCGTCCTGGCGGATGTGATCCTTCAGAATGCCATGATGGTGCCTTACACGATGTTCACGGACGACGGTATGCAATGGTACGACTTTGTGGATGTCAACACCATCCCTTTGCTGTATTCGCTCATCCTGTACGGCATCGTTCGAAGCAATACCTTTCTGCGGGCGTACGTCGCGGGAAAAACCCAACTGGAAAAAGTGATCAACGACCAGCTGCAGACCGAGCTGAAGTTCCTCAAGGCGCAATACCATCCGCATTTCCTTTTCAATGCCCTCAACACCATATATTTCCAGATGGATGAAGACGTTACCGCGGCCAAGAAGAGCGTCGAGAAATTTTCCGAGCTGCTGCGGTATCAGTTGTACGACCAGCAGCAGACCGTTCCGGTAAGCCAGGAGATCCGCTACCTGCAGAACTTCATCACCCTGCAGCAAACGCGCAGCTCCGAGAGGCTCAGGCTCGACGCCAGGTTCGACGACCGCCTGGACGGCCAGCTTGTGTATCCCCTGTTGTTCCTGCCGCTGGTGGAGAACGCTTTCAAATACGTAGGCGGGGATTACCACATCGGCATCAGCGCGTCGCTGCACGACGACCGGATCGATTTCCAGGTCGTCAACAGCATCCCACCGGAGATCGGGGTCTCCGAGAGGAAGGACAAAGGCATCGGCCTGGAGAACCTGCGAAGAAGGCTCCAGCTGCTGTATCCCGGCAGACATTCCCTCACGTTTCAAAAAACAGAGGAATGTTTCGACGCCACGCTCAGCATCCAGGTATGAGTCCCAGGAAAGGGGCAGGCACAAAAAATTCGAATATGACCATCAAATGCATCATTACCGACGACGAGCCCTTTGCCCGCAAGGGTCTTCAGGGCTATGTAGGACAGATCGATTTCCTCGAGCTCAGGGGTGTCTGCGAGAATGCGGTTGAACTGAATTCACTGCTGAAGAAGGAACCGGCCGATCTGCTCTTCCTCGACATCGAAATGCCCTATATGACGGGCATCGATTTCCTGCGGCATCTGGCAGCTCCGCCGCGGGTGATCTTTACGACCGCTTATGAAAAATACGCGGTCCAGGGATTCGAGCTCGAAGTGCTGGACTACCTGGTCAAACCCATCTCCTTCGACCGCTTTCTGCGCTCGGCCAACAAGGCTTTCGATTATTTTCGCTCGCAGCATTCGGCACCGGCGGGTGGGGACTACATTTTCGTAAAGGCCGACAGCCGGCTGGAGAAGATCGCCTTCGCCGATATCCTGTTTGCCGAAGCGCTCGAGAACTACGTGGCCATCTATACGACGGAAAAAAAGATCATCACCCATCTCACGCTCAAGATGGTGCAGGAAAAATTACCCGCCGCCTCATTTATACAGCCGCACAAATCCTACCTAATCGCTATCGACAGGATCGGTTCGATCGAAGGCAATATCCTGCACATCGGGCACTACCAGGTGCCCATCAGCAAATACCTGAAGGAAGAGATCATGGAAAAGATCGTAAACAGCCGGCTGCTGAAGCGTTGACGACCGCGTGCCGGCAGCCGCCGTCCGGCTGGCCCCCTGTATTAAATATTTCTGGACCCATCGGCCTACCCGTTTCTGCGTATATTTGAGCTCCACCAATCCATTGTCTATGTCCGTTGCATTGAATCCACCCATCATCCGGCCCGATCAGCTGTCGCTCCTTAGGGGCCGCTTTGTCTACCTGGATTTCGCGCGCGAGAGCGACCGGGAGGTCCTTAGGCCATTGGCCAGGGACGAAAGGATCTGGGAATTCACGAAGACGCTGCTGATCACCGACACCTACGACGAACAGTTCGACGCCTATTTCGACGCGGCGCTGGGCACCGTCAGCGAGGGACAGGCATTCGTGATACGCAGGATCCCGCACGGCGAGGTCCTCGGGATGACGCGCATTCACAGCGCCACCTACAAGGATAAATGGGCGGAGATCGGCCACACGTGGTATCTCCCGGAAATATGGGGACAGGTTTACAACAAGGAATGCAAGCTGTTGCTGTTGCAATATCTTTTCGAGACGGTAGGCTTGTTGCGTGTCCAGTTTCGCATCGCGCATCAGAACATTCGCTCCATGCGAGCCGTTGAAAAAATCGGCGGCGTTCTCGAAGGGGTCCTTCGCAAACACGCCATCCGGAATGACGGTTCCCGCCGCGATACGGTCGTCTATAGCATTATCGATGACGAATGGCCGGAGAAAAAACGGCGGCTGCTGCACCTGGTGGAGACGGAACCTGCCGGGCAGCCCGCCACTGCATCATAATTTTCTCCTCATCCACCAGTCCGTCTGGGCATCCAGGCCCACGAGAAAGATGTGCTCCCCGAACCGCTGGAATCCCCATTTGGCATAGAAAGCGCGCGCGCGATGGTTGTGTTCCCAGACGCCCAGCCATATCCATTCACGGCCCTGTTCGCGCGCGGTGTCCAGACACGCCTGCATGAGGGCGGGTCCGACGCCCTTGCCGATCATCCGTTGATCGGAATACAGCTGTACGATCTCGATCGCATGCTCGCCTTCGAGGCCGGCCGGCGGAGGCGAATCGCGCAGCGAGGCGTAACCCACCAACTCGTCTCCGAGGTAGGCCAGCAGGAAAATGCGGCCTGGCGCTCCGACCTCGGCGATCTGTCGTTCCCGCGGAAACTGTTCGTCGAGATGAAGACGCATGTTCTCTTCGGTGTTGTAGCGTGCAAAACTCTCATAGAAGGTCCTGCGGCTGAAGTCGGCGATCGTTGGCGCATCTTCCGCCGCTGCCACGCGTATCCTGATGATCGGCTGCTCCATACCGTAATCTAGCGAAAAATCGGCAGATCCGTCCCCGGGTGTCTCAGTGATTACGCGCTTTCAGGCCTGCGCGCTTTGCGTATCGGGGCGACCGCGTCTGCGGTACATCCACCGCAGCATCGTAGGCAGGACGATCAGCAGCAACGGAAGCGCGATCACGAAACCGCCGATGACCGCGATAGCCAGCGGTTGGTGGAGTTGTGCCCCCGCGCCGATACCCAGCGCCAGCGGCATGAGGGCGATGATCGCTCCCAGCGCCGTCATCAGCTTCGGACGCAGCCGCGTCGAGATCGCGTAGATCACCGCCTCGTCCACCGTTTGGGTCACCAGGCTGTCCCTGAACTGCAGATAGGTGAAGATCGCATTCTCTCCGATGATGCCGACAATCATAATCAGACCCGTATAACTGCCCACGTTCAACGGCGTTTTGGTCAGGAACAGGGCCAGGTAACTGCCGGATATGCCGAGCACCGCCACGACGAGGATCAGCAAGGCAACGGAGAACCGGCGGTAAAGAAAAAGGATGACGCCGAAAACAAGCAGGCTGGCCGTGACCAGGATGATCAGCAGTTCGTCGAACGATCGCTGTTGTTCCGCATAGGCGCCGCCATAAGTGATATGGTACCCCTGCGGCAGCACCAGTTTGGCGCTCACCACCCGTTGGATGTCTTTCATGACGCTGCCGAGGTCCCTGTTATCCAAACGGCCGGTGACCACTCCCATCGACTGCAGGTTCTCGCGCTGGATCTCGGCGTCGCCCGCTCTCACCGTGACCGTGGCCAGGTCCGTGATGGGTTTCAGTTTGCCGTCCGGCAGGAAGATCTGTGTCCGGCTGATATCGGCTACACTGAGCGTCCGGCTACCGGGATAGACCATCCGGATATTGGTCAGCTGTTCCTTCTCAGGCAGCGTTCCGACAATGTTCCCCTCGAGCGAGGTTTGCAGCTGGTACTGAAGGTTGGCAGGGGTCAGGCCGAACTGCGCCAGCCTGGCATAGTTGGGTTCGATGCTCACCGACGGGCCCGCGATCACGATCCCGTTGAAGACATCGGCGGTCCCTTTCACACCACCGACGAGGTCGGCTACCTGCCCGGACAACTGGTGCAACCTGGTTTGATCGTTGCCGAAGATCTTGATCTCGATGGGCTGGACCGAGGTCATAAGGTCGCCCAGCATGTCCCCGATCACCTGTCCGAAATCGATCCGCAACGCGGGCTGAGTAGCTTCGATCCGTTTGCGGAGGTACTCGATCACCTCGTCCGTCGTCTTTTCCCTGTTCGTCTTCAACTGTATCAGGTAATCGCCCCGGTTCGGTTCCGTTATGAAAAAGCCCATTTCCGTCCCCGTACGCCGGGAATAGGCCTGTACCTCCGGCGTCGCCACGATGATCTTCTCCATTTCGCGGCACAGCCGGTCTGTTTCCTGCAGGGTCGTTCCGGGAGGGGAATTGTAGTCCAGCACGATGCTGCCTTCGTCCATATCGGGAAGGAAACCCGTCTCCAGTTTCGGCAGTATCCACCAGATGGTGAACGCCAGTCCGCCCATGATGATCAGGCTGATCCAGGGCCGGCGGATGAAAAAAGCCACCCATCGCTGGTTATGCACGTGGTGAGCCCGGGCGGGCCTGTTACTTTTTTTCTTGCGGGTCAACAGCAAATAGATAACAGGCAGTCCGATCCAGGTGACCAGGAAAGAGCAGACAAGCGTAATGATCATCGTATTCGTCAGCACCTTGAAATAGGCGCCGGCGACACCGCTCATCAACACAAACGGGATGAAGATGACAATGGTGCTGATGGACGATCCCAGCATCGCCGGGAACAGGTAATGAACGGCTTTTTGTACCAGCGTGTCGGAAGATTCTTCGGGATGTTCCTCGTGCGTGCGGTGGATCTGTTCGACGACCACAATGGCGTCGTCGATGATCAATCCGATGGCCGCGGCGATGGCGCCGAGGGTCATGATATTAAAGGTATAGCCGATGGCATAAAGGACGATCAGCGTGAGACAGATGGTCATCGGTATCGTCAGCAGTATGGTGGCGCTGGCTTTCAGGCTGCGAAGAAAAACGATGGCGACCAGGATTGCGAGCGCCAAACCGATCAAGAGACTGTCCGTGACGCTTTTGACCGAGGTATTAACGAAGTCCGCCTGGATGTAATAGGGCTGTATGGTGACGCCTTTCGGCAGGATCTTTTGCAGATCGGCCACCTTCGCATCCATGGCCTTCGACATATCGATGAGGTTGGAGGAAGGTTGCTTGATAACTGCTACCAGCACCGCTTCCCGGCCATTGGCGTTGATGCGGGTATATTCCACGGCCTCCCTGATCTCGATGGCGGCGATATCCCGCAGCAGGATGACCCTTTTGCCGGTGTTGCGGACGACGATGTTCCCGATGTCCTCGCGCGTGTGTACCGTCGCGTCGGTCACCGTCAGGTAAAGGAAATGGTAATCCGACAGGTAGCCGTTGGATTTGATAAAACCGGTTTGCCCGATCGCGGTGTTGAGCATGTCCGGCGTAATGGACAGCGTGCTCATCTTTCGCGCATCGAGGATGGCCCAATATTCCTTTGTCTTGCCGCCGATGATACGCACCTCGGAAACGCCGGCCACTTGCGAAAGAAACGGTTTGACCGTGTAGTTGGCCAGCATCTTCAGTTCGATAGGCGAAAGGTTATGGCTTTCCAGTGTGTAACCCATCACCGGGAGGATCGAAGGGTTCATTTTCTCCACCGTGATCTGCGTCTCGGCCGGAAGGTCGTTCTTGATCTCGTTGATCCTCGATTCGATGCGCTGCTGGCTGAGGTCGATATCGGCGCTCCAGTCCATGAACGCTGAGATCTCACAACTGCCGCGGCTGGTGGTGCTGCGGACATATTGCAGATCGGGCACGCGCTTGATGGCGTTCTCCAGCGGTTTGGTGACGGTGACCATCATCTTGTCCACGGGTTGCAAGCCGGCATCCGCGATGACTTTTATCTTCGGGAAGGTGATCTCCGGGAACAGCGAGGTCTGCAGCCTGGTATAAGCGAACATCCCGCCGAGCAGGATCAGTACCAGCGTGACGGTCAGCGGGTTCTTGTACGAAAGGAAGAAATTTTTCATGGGCTGGCCTCCTTATCCTGCTTCACCTTCGCGGTGTCGGGAAGTCCATAGTTACCCGTCACCAGTATTTTGTCGGTCGGTAAGAAGACCGGCGAAAGGATCTCCACGCGGTCTTGTGTTTCGATCCCTTTCTTTACCGGGACCTTGACGGCCGTGGAACTGTCGATCATCTTCATGACCCAGAAATCGCTTTCCGTTTCATCCGTCAGCAAGGCTGACTTCGGCAGCGACTGTGTATGGGCTTTCGCCGTTTTCACAACCCTCACTTTCGCAATCAGGTTTTCCGGGATGGCTTTCGAAGTGTTGAGGCGGATGACCACATTCTGGGTTTGCGAGGCGGAGTCGACGGTAGGCATCACTTCCCCGATCTGCCCTTCGAGCCGGGTCCCGTCGGGCAGTAGCAACTCGACGTTCCTTTTACCCAGCACGAGTGGCCGCAATTCATAAGGGAGGTCGAGAAGGAAGACAAAACTGTTGCGGTCGCTGATGACGGCCAGTTGCTCACCGTCCTGGACATAATCGCCGGTTTGATGATCCAGCTGCGTGATGTAACCGTGCTGGTTGGCCTTGATGGCGCTTATGCCGGAGAACTTCAGCGTGGAGTCCAGTATTTTGATATCGTTCCCTATGCTGCGCGCTTCCTTCGTCTCCAGCGTGAACAGCGTCTGGCCGACCTCCACATATTTGCCCGGATAGACGTTTGAAGATTGGAGGTAGCCGTTCGCGATGGCCTTCACGTAGCTTTTCTGCAGAAAGGCCGAGACGGCATTGAGTTCGATATAGTCGTCCAGCGGCTGGTTGCTGATGGTGGTGACGGTGACGGGGGTCCGCGCGTCCACCGAATCGGCCGCATCGGCCGCCGATTTTTCGCCGCCCGTTTTTTCGGTGGCGGTGGATTCCTTGCCGCTCTCGCCCCGTTCCTTGCCATGACAACCGATCACCACGAAGGCGATGAGCACGAAAAATTTATTCATCGGTTCCAGTAATTGATTTGATTGATGATCTGCAGCCGCGTGATCGTATTCTGCGTCAGCAGGTTCTTCGCATTCAAATAGTTGCTCAGCGCGATGATGTAGTCGGATATCCGCGCGTCACCCGTGCCCAGGAGCTTTCCATTGACTTCGATGAGGGCCTGCGAATACCGCACCTGCTCGTCGATCTGCCCGATCAGCGCTTCGGTGGCCTTCAGCTGGCGGGTGAGCTGGGCGATCTGCTGGTTGTACTGCCTGGTAAAAAAATCCTTATACCCCGCTCGCGTCCGTTCGGCGATATCCAGTTTACTGTACTGCATTTTGCGTTGATGACCGTCGTAGATGGGCATCGTCACCGTGAAACCGAAGCTCACGCCGAAATTCTTATACGGTTCGTACATCAGCGAAGAAGACCAGCCGCCGTCCGCATACAGGGTGGCCTTGGGCCGGTAAGTAAAATCGATGAGCGAGCGGTTATTGCGCAATTTGAGGCTGTCCAGACCGTATTGACGGAAGAATATCGAGTTGGTAATCTCGGGAAGGGACTGCAGCCTTACGCCGGGGTCTTCCAGGAGTGTCGCGCTGGTGTCGGCGATCCCGCACAGATAGTTCAGCGTACCATGGTCATTGCGGTACTGGATGTCCAGCTGTTGCAGCAGCAATCCCTCTTGTTTGAGCGTTACCAGGAAAGCCAGGTAGTCGGTCTGCCGGTAGACGTTCTTTTGCGTCAGGTCTTTCAGCAGCGATTCCTCTTTTTGCAAAAGGGCATAGATCTCGCGGTTGAACTTCAGCTGCTGAAGATCGCCATATGCCGTAATGTATTGCGCCGTCACGCTCTTTTTCAGGTCCTGCTCGGATATCTTCGAAGTGTTGGTTATTTCCTGGTTCTGCAGCCGGATCGTTTCGTATTGCGCATCGAGGTGCTTTTGTCCGACGAGCGTTTGGGTAACGGCCGCTACGGTCGTGAAATTTCCCCCGTTGGAAATCGCCTGATCATAGCCCCAGCCGTTGATCAGCGGAGCATAGATATTGGTGCTTGAGCCCGTCACCTGAGGCCGGTAACCCGCCTTTATCAACTGGCTGTCGATCTGACCGGAGAGCACCTGGTTGCGGTAATCTTTTAGGAGCGGGCTGTTCTGTAACGCTTCACCGAGATAGAACGCAAGACCAGTGACCGGCGCTCCGGGGTAAGGACCCGGGTCTTGCGCCCGGATCGCGCCCGCGAGCCCGATAAATCCGAATATCAGGAGATTCCGTAACATGTTCTTTATCAGGCCCTGACAGACCCGGGCAAATGTATCCTTTCATCCTGTCGAAATTCTGTAGGTCGCTCGGGAGCCGCGCCGCCCCGCGGCTAGTTGGCCATAAACCGGATCTCGACGGAATGCCTTCCTTCGGTAAACTCATATTGCAGCTGGAAGCGGTAATTATCGCAGATCTGACGGACAATGGCGAGCCCCAGACCGGTTCCGCCGGAATGCGTTCCCTTGACAAACCGGTCGAAGATCCGGGCGGCGTCGAAACCGAGTTCGGGACCCGAGTTGCTGATCCGGAGGCTCCTTTCCCGGAGACGGATATCGATCTGCCCGCCATTGTAATTATGGCGAATGGCGTTGGTCAACAGGTTGTTGAGCAGGATATCGGCCAGGTAGCCATTCATGGGCAGGGGTACGTGATCCAGTTCTGTCCGCACCTGGAGCTGCCGTCCTTTCAGCGGGTCGTCCAGCTGGCTCAGCTTTTGACCGATCAGCTGCGCCAGATCGATCGGGCTCGTTTCGGTGAACTGGTTGTTCTCGATCTTGGTCAATAGCAGCAGCGATTGGTTCAGCTGCCGGAGCCGCGCGATCGCGTCGTACATGGCCTGCACCGGCCGGTGGTGCGCTTCGCCCAGGCCCGTGTCCTGGATCAGCAGGTCCAGTTTCGAATTGATGACGGCCAGCGGCGTCTGCATTTCATGCGAGGCATTGTCGGCAAAGTTCTTGAGGATCTCGTAGTCCCCGCGGATCTTGTTCATCATTTGCCGGGCCGCCTCGTCCAGGCTGCGAAATTCTTCGATATCGGTCTGATTGGCGGGCAGCGGCTCGCGGCTTGACAGATTGAACGTCCTTATTTCGTTCAGCGTGCGATAGAAGGGTTGCCAGATCCGCCGCAGCAACAACCGGTTGGCGAGAAAGAGTACCCCCAACAGGATCACGATCATTCCGGCAGTGACGAGCATGATCAGACCGAGAAGGTCTTCGGTTTCTTCCTCGGATTTGGAGATGGAAACGGTATACAGTTGTCCGTCCAACCGGATCGAAAAGCGGAGCTCGCGGTAAGGGTGGCCCGGGTCCCCGTGTCTTGCGTCCGGCCCGATCCCTGTCGAAGCCGCCAGCTGTCCCCGGGTCGTATGCCGGAAAACCCGCGGCCCGGGTTTATCCGACGGAACGAATGCAATCTGCTGGTCACGGTAATTGGCAGGCTCGGGCAGACGGTGCCGGTGCTGCACGTTGTCCAGGATCTCCGCCTCTTCGATCTTGAGCGTATCGTCCAGCTGGTGTACGAGCACGTACCGGACGGCGAAAAAATACCCGATGCTGCCCAGCGCGAGCGCCAGTATACTGGCTACGATATTGACCCTGCTATATTTGGTAAAAAGCCTCATTTATTGTAATTTAGATATTTTATCCCTACCTTTGCAAGCTCTTTAAAAAGCAGTCATGAGCAGCCGCCGGGAATTTGAAATAGCGTTTGTGGGCCTAAAGGCTGGTATTCATGAGTTTACCTATCGGATAACCGATAAGTTCTTCGAGGCTTACCAGCAACAGGACTTTCGCCGTTGCGATGCGCAGGTGAAACTGACGCTGGACAAGAAGAACTCGTTCATGCTGCTGAAATTCGAGGTGGGCGGAAAGGTGGAGATCGCGTGCGACCGTTGCGGAAACATGTTGCCGCTCGACCTGTGGGATGAGTTCAATATCCTGGTCAAGCTGGTCGAAGACCCGGATATCATGAATCAACAGGAGGAGGACCCCGACGTCTATTATATCTCGAAGGGAGAGAGTCACCTGTACCTGTCCGACTGGATCTACGAATTCATCAATCTCAGCATCCCCATGCAGCGGATGTGCAAACCCGAAGAAATGGGCGGTCCGCATTGCAACAAGGAAGTGCTGGAAATGCTGAAAAAACTCGACCGGGAGAAAAGCCAGCCCGGCAATCCGATGTGGAAGGGGCTCGAAAAATTCAAAGACCTGGGCAATAGTTGAGAGACATACCGGGCGCCGGAAAACGCGAAATCGTTTCGGTCCGATAGAAAGCCATTAGCGAATTATAAAAACAGATGTGATATGCCAAATCCGAAAAGAAGACATTCCCAGCAGCGCGGCGCAAAGAGAAGAACGCATTATAAGGCTGAGAAAGTTACGTTGAGCAAAGACAGCACCACCGGTGAGATGCATGTTCGCCATCGTGCGCACGTCAGCGAAGGCAAATTATTCTACAAAGGAAAGGTTGTAGCCGAAAACTCTCCCATCAAGTAAATCCGTGGTGCGCCCAATGGGGCCTCCGGCCCGTCGCCGGAACGGCATTCATGAACCGATTGCCGCAGGCGAAAATTGGTCTGACCGATTGAGCCAGATTAGTTATGAATATTGGTCTCGACATGATGGGCGGCGACTTTTCACCTCTCGAAGCCGTTAAAGGGGTCCAACTCTACCTCCGGGAAGCCGGCCCTGCCAACCTTTGGCTCATTGGAGACGAACAGCAGATCGCTTCGTTGTTACGCGAGCATGACATTGCTTCCGACGCCGTTCGCATCGTGCATGCGGCGCAGGTGATCGGCATGCACGAACATCCGACAAAGGCGCTGAAGGAAAAACAGCAGTCTTCCATAGCGGTGGGCTTCGGTCTGCTGGCTTCGGGTAAAATGGATGCTTTTATCAGCGCCGGTAACACGGGCGCCATGCTCGTCGGAGCACTCTACAGTTTAAAGCCGATGGAAGGCGTCCACCGTCCCACTATTTCCACCGTCTTGCCGAAAGAGAACGGCAGGACCGGGGTACTGCTGGACGTCGGGCTGAATGCCGACTGCAAGCCGGAAAATCTCAACCAATTTGCGGTCCTCGGTTCGCTTTATGCCAGGTACATCCTCGGCGTCGACGCGCCTCGCGTCGGTCTGCTCAACATCGGCGAAGAGGAAGGCAAGGGCAATATCCTCGCGCAGGCGGCCTATCCGTTGCTGGCTGCCAATCCGCAGATCCGTTTCATCGGCAATATCGAAGGACGCGATCTCCTG
>DASZYU010000106.1:0-4873 GCA_035545215.1 Puia sp. | reverse complement strand
GGGCCGTTCATGCTGTTGAGGATCATTTATCGTGCGTGAATCCGGCTACGTATTTGCCGATCAGGTCGAATTCGAGGTTGACGATGCTCCCTATGTTCAGCTTTTGGATATTAGTGTGTTCGAAGGTGTACGGGATCACGGCAATGTCGAATTTCGACTTTTTCACGTTGAAGATCGTAAGACTGATGCCATTCAGGCTGATCGAGCCTTTTTCGATCACCAGCCTGCGGAATTTTTTGGGGAACTCGATGCGGAATTCCCAACTTCCGTCCAGCTGCCGGCGTTCGAGACAGGTGCCGGTGGTATCGACGTGGCCCTGCACAATGTGGCCGTCCAGGCGGTCGTTGATGCGAAGACATCTTTCGAGATTGACGAAGTTGCCCGGCCGCCAGTAACCGATGGCGCTTTTTTCGAGCGTTTCCCGGATCGCCGTGACCCGGTGGCGGTTTTCATGCGTTTCTTCGACCGTGAGACAGACGCCGTCATGCGATACACTCTGGTCGACGGACAGTTCGTGCGAGATCGGCGACTCGATCCAGAACGTCCGGTTGGTCCCGGTGTTGTCGATGGAGACGATCTTGCCGAAGGATTCGATGATTCCTGTAAACATAGGCGGCGAATTTCGGAATTTTAGGGATAGGATTTCGGTTTTCGGCAAAATGGATTATCTTTGCAGCTCGAAACGAACCAAGGAGGTATATACAGTTATGTTAATCATCGATTCCAAAGATTGCGAAAACATCGACAAGGCGCTCAAAAAGTACAAGAAGAAGTTTGAAAAGGCAAAGGTATTGGTACAGTTGCGCGAGCGTCAGTCGTACACCAAGCCTTCGGTTCGCCGGAGGGGTCAGGTGTTGAAGGCGATCTACAAGCAGCAAGTTGCCGCCGGCAAATTCGAATAACGAATAATTTAAATACGTAGTTTAGTACGGGAGGCTGTCCGGGAGGACGGCCTTTTTGTTTTCCAGCGAAGGGCAGGTGACTCCACGGCATACCAGGAGAGGAGCGCCAGCGGCAAGGTGAAAACGAGGTCCAGTCCGAAGACGAGACCGTCGTTGCCGATGTTCCAATTCGTGATGATCAGCTGCTGGACGGGGAAACCCCAGATATAGATACCATACGAGAGGTCGGGTCGCGGCGTGATCTTTGACAGCAGCCGGGAACCTTTCAGGCCGGCAAAAAGGACCGTTGCGGGGAGGAGCACCAGCGAGAGGATCTCCGGGAAGGGAATCCAGGCGGCGATCAGCCAGGCAAGTGGCAACAGGAACAGCCAGTAGTTGTAAACCACGATCCTGCTCCGGTACTCGTAAGCGACGACACCGATCAGGAAATAAACCGAAAAACGGGTGTAGGGTTCGAGGAGAAAGGAAGGACCGAAGACCATTTTGAGCATCGTTTCGACGGGAGTATACAGGACCATACCGGCCAAAAGGAAGGCGATCCCGGCGAACATAGCCCCGAGGAGCACCAGCCTGCTCCGCAGGAGACCGATCAGGAAGAGCATCGCGTAGAGTTTGATCTCCAGCGGCAGCGACCAGAGCGAAACGTTGACCAGGCGGCCGTGGGGGGAGGTGGTAAAGACGCCGGGCAGATGATGATAGACCCTGACGAGCAGCGCAGTCTGCCAGTATTGGCCGAACAGAGGGTCGGCGAAATAGTCCCGCATCGGCAGCGTCGTCACCAACGGGCCCATGACCAGTGCGGTAAGCGCCACGAACAGGAAAATGGCCGGATACAACCGCAGGACCCGGCGCCAAAGGAAATTGAGCCGCGACGGGCTATGGTCGAGACTTTGCGTCACGAGCAGGCCGCTCAGAAAGAAAAAAACAGGCATGGCGATATCCGAGCCCCGGACAAGATCGTTCGTGAGCCGTTGGAAAGGGTCTTGATGGCCAAAACCGTAACAATGCGACAGCAGTACGAGGAGGGCGGCTACCAGCCGCAGCCAGTTGAAATTATTGCTTTTTCTTTCGTCCAGGTGGCGGCTGAGACGGCAGCCGGAAAGTAGCCATTCACGGTTTGACATTCGAAAGAGCAATTTCGGTAAATTTATGCAACAAAAATGGCGCATTTGGAGAGTACGATCCCACCATTTATCGATCATTTGCAATTCGGAAAACGCTATTCCGCGCATACGATCAGGGCTTACCGGGATGACCTGGAGGCCTTCGCGCTTTACCTGAGGGACAGCTTTGGCCGGTTGGGGCCGGAGGAGGTCTCGCCTGCCATGATCCGCAGCTGGCTGGCGTCGCTGAAGGATGCCGGGCTCAGTTCGAGATCGGTGAACCGCAAGATCTCATCTTTGCGCAGTTATTATAAATATCAATTGAAGACGGCTGCCGTCGCGGACTCGCCGCTGAGGGCGATTATCGCTCCAAAAACGAGCAAACGGTTGCCGGCGTTTGTGGAGCAGGGAGATATGGCCCAACTGTTCGCGGAAGTGCAGTTCCCGGATGACTGGCAGGGACTGACAGACCGGCTGATACTCGCGGTCCTTTATCAGACCGGAATGCGGCTCAGCGAGCTGGTAGGCTTGCGCGAACGGCAGGCCGACTCGGCGACCAGCACGGTCAAAGTGCTGGGCAAAGGCAACAAGGAACGCGTCATCCCGGTCAGCGGGGCGCTGATGACCATGGTGGAAGAATACAAGCGGTCCAAACGGGTGGAACTGGAAACGCCGGATACGGAATTTCTGCTGGTGAGCCCGAAGGGGAAAAAACTCTACCCCAAATATGTGTACCGGGCTGTGCGTGAATACCTCCTGCAGGTGACGACGATCGATCAAAAAAGCCCGCACGTGCTGCGGCATACCTTTGCCACGCATTTGATGAATGCGGGAGCACAGCTGAATACGGTGAAGGAGCTGCTGGGTCATGCCAGCCTCGCGGCGACACAGGTCTACACGCACAATACTATTGAAAAATTGAAGGACGTCTATAAGAACGCGCATCCCAAGGCGTAAAAGATCGTTGCGAAATGTCAAAAAGCCAGTCGTTCACCCGGATTTTCGCGGCAGAAAACCTGCGTTTTATTTGGAAAAAACCATCCGAAATGGTAACTTCATAGTCCCTCCGGACCACGTACACATGTCCGAATATCTGGCAGCGTAGTAGTTCTTTTATTTATTGTTCACTGTAAAATTTGGGATGCTATGAACGTTAACATTCAAACTGTGCACTTCGATGCAGACGGTAAATTAGTTGAGTATGTAAACAAAAAAATGAGCAAACTAAACACGTTCCATGACAGAATCATCAAAGTAGACGTTTTCCTGAAGCTGGACAATGTCGTTCACACGATCAAGGACAAGATCGCAGAGATCAGGGTCCATGTCCCCCGGCACCATTTCTTCGTAAAATGTTCATCCAAATCGTTCGAAGAATCCTTTGACAGTGCGTTTGAGTCACTCGTCAATCAGGTAAAAAGAAAAAAAGACAAGCAATTCGTATAGGATAAAAAGACATAATTTGAGGGCGCTTTCACAGGCGCCCTTTTTTTATTCATGGTGGTTCCATCCGAGAAAAATGCCGGTTTGCTAAAACGCACGGACCGGTGGATCATTTATACCGTCTGGCTGGTCACGCAGGCAGCTCTGCTGGCCGCATTTGGGATCAACGGCCGGTCCGATGCGCAGAAATACATACAGCTCTCCAGGGAGATCGTTGGCGGCCAATGGGATGTAGGCTGGAACGACCTGTTTTACTCCGGCTATGTGGCGATCCACGTGCTGCTGCGGCTCCTCGGGCTTCCGGCTAAAACGATGTATGCCGTGCAGCTGGTGTTGTCAGCGGTGGGCCTGCACTATTTTTTGCGGACCCTCGCGCTGTGGGTTCGGTCGCGGCCGGCGCTGCTGATCTCCGGCATCCTGTACGCGTCCTGTTGGGTGACGCAGCAATGGGTGCCTGTGCTGTTGACCGACACAGTATTCTTCGATCTGCTGACGATCGGCGTGTACTATCTCCTCAGCGCGCCGGCCGGCGGGCGGACCGCCTGGGTATTTATCCTAATACTGCCTTTTTTCCGGCCGACGGGCGTCCTGTTTGTGGTATTCGCCGGGTTCTACTGGCTTTTTACGGCACGGCAAAGCCGGAAATTGCTGCCATTGGCAGGTGTCCTGGTCCTGCTGGCCGGTTGGGTGTACCTGGCGCTGACGGGCGGAAGGGATTATTTTTATCCATATCACAATCTGCAGGCGAATATCATCTGCGGGCTTCCCAGCGGGCTGCAGGCATATCAGCGGACGCCTTATCGCGGGGGCATGAGTGTGATCGGATACCTGTGGGCCAATCCCGGGATGTCCATTCGGTTGTTCGCGGCCCGCCTGGTCGAGGTATTCGCGATGACCCGGCCTTATTTTTCGTCGTTGCACAACCTGGCGGCGAAGGGATTCGAGTGCGTATATTATCTGCTCGCGTCGGTAGGCGTAGCCGGGTTGTTGCGGGAAAAGAGGCAGGTGATCCGGTACCTGGCGGCCGGGATGGTAATATTTTGCGCGCCGTCGGTCCTCTTCTGCGCGGATTGGAGCGGCAGGTTCTCGTTGCCGGTGTTTTGTTTTCTGCTTTTACTGGTGGGCAGCGGGGTAGATGTCCTTTGGCGGAGGATGCCCCCGCGAAATAACATTTTGGGCAAAAAACGGAGTGAAAATTTTTGAAGTTAACGATTTTACATACCTTTGCCTTCCCAAAAAAAACAGTCAATCAGTGCGATGCGAGTTGGGACGAGTTAACTGGATTGGACCAGCCAGAGTAGCTCAGTTGGTAGAGCAGCTGATTTGTAATCAGCTGGTCGGGGGTTCGAGTCCCTTCTCTGGCTCACGGATCGGATGGCGCGGAATCCGCTGCAGTGATGCGGCGATGCGCTGAAAAAGGCGGCA
>DASZYU010000105.1:0-12823 GCA_035545215.1 Puia sp. | reverse complement strand
GGTCGCCTCGTCGGCGAGGATCATCACGGGCTCGTTGACCAATGCCCTGGCGATGGCTACCCGCTGTTGCTGACCGCCTGACAGTTGGGCGGGAGTATGATCGAGACGATCTGCCAGGTTAACCGCCTCCAGCGCCTTTGTCGCCCTCTCTTTTCTTTCGCGCGCGTTCATTTTGGGATTATACAGCAGGGGAAGTTCGACGTTCTCCAGTGCGGAGGTACGCGGCAACAGATTGTAGGCCTGGAAGACGAATCCGATCTTCTGGTTGCGCAGCTTGGCAAGCTCGTTGCGGCCGAGCTTCCGGACGTCGACCCCGTCCAGCAAATAAGTGCCCGAGGTCGGTTTATCCAGGCAGCCCAGCGTATTGAGCAGGGTCGTTTTCCCCGAGCCGCTGCTGCCCATGATCGAGAGGAATTCGCCTGCCTGCACGTCGAACGATACTCCTTTCAGGGCCCTGACGATCTCGGCGCCCATCCGGAATTCCCTTTTGATCTCCGTTAGCTGCAATATTTTTTGATCGCTCATGGATTTGATTTTGTCAACTGCCCCTCCCGCCACGACCTCCTCCGCCGCCTCCGCCGCCGGACGGCCTGTTGCCCCCTCCGCCCGAGGGTCTGTTACCACCGCGTCTTGCGGGCATGAACGGACTGCGTACGCCGCCGCCCCCCGATGCGGTGGCAGCCGTTTGCGTCTCTACTCCGCCCACGACTTCGTCGTCCAGCGTCAACCCGCTGAGTACCTGGACCTTCGTGTCGTTGTTGAGACCCGTGGTGATCTTTTTCTCGATGAGGCTGTCGCCGTATTTTGTCCAGACGAATGCGGGCGTGCCGGTCTGTGGCGCCGAATCGATTTGCCTGCTGGAAGAATCGTGCCGGTGCCGCGATGGCGCCAGCGGGTTGGTCCTGTTCGAACGCCGCACCTCGGCCTGTACCTCGCGCTCGTCGACGGTATCGGGAAAGATCGCGTACTGTTTGGCCAGCGAAGCGTCCGGTTTATACTTCAGGTCTTTCGCGGAAATGAGCATGGCGCTGTCCACTTCTTTTGTGAAAATGAAGATGTTCGCCGTCATCCCGGGTTTCAGCCTGAGATCGTCATTGGGCGCCGTGATGATGGTGGAATACGTCACGACATTGGCCGAGACCACGGGCTCGAGCCGTACCTGGTTGACGGCCCCGGTAAACGTCATGTCGGGATAGGCATCAACGGTAAAGGTCGCCCGAAGACCGACCTTGACGTCGCCGATGTCCGCCTCGGAGACCGCAGCCTGCACCTGCATCTTGGTGATATCCTTCGCGATGATGAACAGGGTCGGCGTATTGAAGCTGGCGGCCACAGTCTGGCCCACGCTGACATTGCGGGTCATGACTACCCCGTCCACCGGGCTGTAGATGCTGGCGTAATCGAGGTTCTTGGACGCACCGGTCAGCTGCGCGTCGACGCTTTCGACCTGCGCCTTTGCGGCCAGGTACTGGTTCTGCGAGTTCTCGAATTCGGCCTTGGAGATGGCGCCGGTATTGTACAGGAGGGTCTGCCGGTCGAAATTGCTTTTCTGATAGACCAGTGCCGCCTTGGCGACGTCCAGGTTCGCCCTGAACTGGTTCACCTGTGCGAGGAAAAGCGACTTGTCCAGTTCGGCCAGCAACTGCCCTTTTCTTACCTTATCGTTGTAACTGGCATAGATGGCCTTGATGGTGCCGGACACCTGCGAGCCTACCGCTACCGTATCCACCGGCTGCACCGTTCCGGTTGCCGTCACGCTTTTCGAGATATACCCATACCGCGGGCTCTCCGTTTGCAGGATGACCGGTTTCTCCTCCTTTTTGAAAAAGAAATACCAGGCCGCTGCTCCGGCCAGCAGCAGTATGAGAATGATAATGATGGCTCGCTTCATATTTATAATTTAACTGCTATTCCCATGTAGAAATCATAGATCCTGACACTCAGCGCCGCGTTGTATTTCGCCTGCAGGTAGACCTGGAATGCCTGTGTATACAGGGTCTTCTGCTGCAGGTAGTCGACAATATTCGACGCGCCGACCTTCAGCTGTTCGCCCGCGATCCGGAAGCTTTCCTTGTTGGCTTCGAGCCCTTCGACCGCAGCATCGTATTGACCCTGCGCATTGATGACGTTGATATACGCCTGCTCGATGGTCAGCGCCAGCGTCGTCTGGGTGTTGAGCAGATTGAGCTTCGACTGATCGATCTCGATCTTCGCATTCTCGACCGCCGTTTTCACCGTACGTTTGGTGAAGATGGGGATGGACAGACTTACACCGGCCTGCTGGAAGAAGCTATTGTCCTGTTGTTTGAAATAACTGTTGGAATTGCTGCTCGAATAGGCGCTCCCGATGGCAGCCGAGGCCGAAAGGAAGGGGAGATAGCCGGTCTTTGCCTTGGCGAGGTCCAGACGCGAGATATCGATGCCGAGCTGCGCATTCTGCACTTCGGGACGGGTACGGAGCGCTATAGCCACTACAGTGTCCAGCGGCGCCACGACTTCCTTGGCGACAATGCTGTCCGGCGAAACGATATCAAAGCTGTCCCGGAAAGGCAACTGCAACAGCTGTTTCAGGGTTACCTTGTTTTGCCGGACGGCGCTTTGCGCCGTGACGAGGTTGTATTTATCCGATGCAAGATTCGCCTGCAGCTCGATATACGCGTTGCGCGCGATGCTCCCGGCTTCGTATTCCTTTCTGCCCTGTTCGACCTGCGCGGTCGTGGTATTCACGAGGTCCTGCGCATAGACGACATTTTCTTTTGCCAACAGGATATCGAGGTAGGCCTGGGTGATCTGAAGGGTGATGTTGTCTTCGGCCTGGATCAGGTTCAGGTTGGCCGATTCGATCAGCATGTTCTTTTGCCGGATATCGTCGCTGATATAACCGCCGTTGTAGATCACCACCCCCGACGAGAGGCTTAGATTGTTGTTGAAGGAGGATTGCTGAAAGCTGTTCACGGCGGCACTTCCGTTGTGCGTATAGGTAAGGCCGACGCCACCGGTCAGGTTGGGTTGTCTCGCGGCCCTCGAGAGGAGGTAATTCTGTTGAGCGGTTTTTTGCGCCAGCCGCAGACTGTTCAGCTGGATATTGTTTTGTTTGGCGTAGTCGAGACAGGCCTGGAGGTTCCACACGGAGGGGGTCCTGCCCGCCGTATTGTCCTGCGCGCGAACCGTCCCGGTCAGAGCCCCGATGATGACGATGAACAGAGAATGCCGTATGGACATAAGTTTCCTGGTTTAGGTGCCATCTGTGTCACAGCTGTCGCAAGGTGAGGCCATATCACCTCACCGTTCACCCATTCGTGTAAATATATGCAAGTCCTTGTAAAATCCGGCCGCTGTATGGTACCGTTTTTGAAGATGGTGACGGGTCAAACCGAATTTTCTTCACCTTAAAAGAAACACTATGGCAACGTTAACGGGAAAGAAGGTAGCCATTCTTACCGAAAATGGCTTTGAAGAGGTCGAGCTGACCAGTCCGAAAAAAGCGCTGGAAGAGGCAGGGGCCGAGGTTCGGATCGTATCGCCGCAAAAAAAGACGGTAAAAGCCTGGGATAAGGATCACTGGTCGATCGAGGGCGGGGTCGATCAATGGCTGGATGAGGCGAAGGAAGCAGACTTCGACGCACTGGTGCTTCCGGGAGGTGTATTGAACCCGGATCAGCTGCGTCTCAATAAAAGGGCTGTGGAATTTGCTCAACAGTTCCTGGAGTCGGGCAAGCCCGTCGCAGCCATTTGTCACGGGCCTCAGCTGCTGATAGAAACCGATCTGCTTGGCGGGCGCCGGATGACGTCCTATCCTTCGCTGCGGACCGATCTCGAGAATGCAGGCGTGCATTGGGTCGACGAAACGGTCGTCACCGACAACGGTCTCGTCACGAGCCGGACGCCCGGGGACCTCGATGCCTTCAACAGGAAGATGATCGAGGAGATCAGGGAGGGGCGGCATGAGCCCGCTGTCCATCATTGATCGCCGGCGGTTGTCGATTGCCGTCATAACAGCATGTCGCGTGTATCAAGCGGTTTCCGAAAAAAAGCATCGGGCGGGGCCCGCGAACACCCGAAAACCGCTAAATTTGTTAGTAAATGGCAGGTATGGTTCGATCGGGTTCGGCAGATCTTCCGCTGCATTATGGTTATGTGCCGCAATGGCTGGCAGAAAGGATGGCAAAGCTGGGTCTTGCCATTACGGAGGTTTTGCTGGCGGATTATGGCAGGCAGGAGGTGCTTCGGCGGCTGAGCGTATGGCCGAGCCGGCTGGATGTCAGGATGCCTTCCCCCATTTGCGCGATTTTTTGATGTGCGGATTTCGGGAAAGTACGACATGTGCCTTGTCCTGGGTGTCCTGGACGTTCATCCATTGTTTGATCAGCTTTTTCAGCACTTTTACTTTTTCGTCGTGCTGTTTTGTGGGTTCCGACATAAGTGATATTCCTTAACCGTGAGTAGGCAAGCGGGTAACATGGCTAATGTACGGTCCCTCCGGGCGACAAAGGCGGCTCCCGGAGAGCGATTTCGGACAACTAATGGTTTTTTTTAGCAGGCCGCTTTGTTATTTATTTAGATGGCCTGTAGAATAGCTATGCCAGATCGGCTCGCCCGGATAAGTGCGGGGCCGCACAGAAGATCAAAGACTGTACGCGCCATAATACGCCGCGCCTTGCAGCGCGATCTTATCGTTGAGGATCACCCGCACCGGTACTTTTTCGGAGAGCTCGTGCATGCGGCCGTTATTGTCGAAGCTCTTTTTCCAGGTGTCGGTTTGCAGGAGCGGGAGTATCTTGGGTGGAATGCCGCCGCCGATGTACAGACCGCCGGTGGCCATCATTTTCAGGATGAGGCTCGACGCTTCTGTCGCCAGATAGCGGACGAAGAGTTCCATCGTTTCGGCGCACAGCGGGTCTTCGTGTTTGAGCGCGGCCTCGCTGATGACGGCGGCGGGATCTTCGAGGCGCATCCGCTGCTCCAGCCATTCGGGGATCTTTTCCCGGCGGTGTTTGACGAGACAGTGAAAGATATTGTTGATGCCCATTCCGGAGACCAGGCGTTCCCAGCTGACATGGCCGAACTGTTCCTGTAGAAGGAACAACAGCGCCGCGTCTTCTAGCGTCCTGGGCGCAAAATCGCTATGCCCTCCTTCTGTCGCAAAAGGATGGTAAACTTCCCCATCCCAATAAAGGCCCGCCTCGCCGAGCCCGGTGCCGGGAGCGATGATGGCCAGATTGCCTTTTGCATCCGGATCGCCTTTCGCCAGCGTGACCAGTTCTTCGTCGCCCAGACCGGCGAGACCATAGGCGGTCGCTTCCAGGTCGTTGATGAAATGGACCGGGACCTTCCATTCCTTACTCATGGCCGCGCTGTCCAATATCCAGGGCAGGTTGGTCAGGCGGCTCCTGCCGTCGACGACGGGACCGGCAACCGCGGCCGAGATCTTATGAGGCGACCGGCCTCCCGCAAAATCATGCAGAATGTCGGAGAACGAGCCATGCTCTCTTGAGCTGTATCGCTTTTCGTTGACAAGATGGAGCGCGCCCGCTTCCGACCGGTAAAGCGCAATATTGGTCTTTGTGCCGCCGATGTCGGCAGCCAGGATATCCGCGGCAGGTTGCGACCGCGAGGGTTTATTCTTAAAGGCAATGGGAACTTTTGACTGTGCCATCGACCAAATTTACGTGCTCGGCTCCTTTGTCTGAAATTTATCGCGTTTCCGCCACGCGGCCAATGATCATCCTGCCGGCGAGCGGTCACTGCTTGTTTACATGTTCCTCCGGTATTGTCCTCCGACCTCGTAGAGCGCGCCGGTGATCTCACCGAGCGAGCAGTATTTGACCGTCTCCATCAGCTCTTCGAAAAGATTGCCGTCGCCCGTGGCCACTCGTTTCAAACGAAGCAGCATCTCCGCGCTGCGGCCGGCATTGCGCCGGCGGAAAGCTGCCAGGTTGCCGATCTGCTGGTCCTTTTCTTCTTTGGTGCTGCGGATGACCTCGCCGGGCAGGACCGTAGGCGAACCCTTCCGGTCGAGGAAAGTATTGACGCCGACGATCGGCAACTCCCCGCTGTGTTTCATGGTCTCATAGTGCAAGCTCTCCTCCTGGATCTTGTTGCGCTGGTACATCCTTTCCATGGCGCCGAGCACACCGCCGCGATCGGTCAGCCGGTCGAATTCCTCGAGCACCGCCTTTTCGACCAGGTCGGTCAGCTCTTCCACTGCAAAGCTGCCCTGGATATAGTTCTCCGTCTTGCTGCTGCCCAACTCCCGGTTGATGATCAATTGGATGGCCATCGCCCGGCGAACGCTTTCCTCGGTCGGCGTAGTGATCGCTTCGTCATAGGCATTGGTATGGAGCGAATTGCAATTGTCATAGATCGCATACAGCGCCTGAAGCGTGGTCCGGATGTCGTTGAAGTCGATCTCCTGTGCGTGCAGGCTGCGGCCGCTGGTCTGGATATGGTATTTCAGTTTCTGCGACCGGCCATTGCCCTTATAGATATGTTTGATCGCCTTGGCCCAGATGCGCCGGGCGACGCGGCCGATGACACTGTATTCGGGATCCATGCCGTTGCTGAAGAAGAAGGAGAGATTGGGCGCGAAATCGTCGATGGCCATGCCCCTGCTCAGGAAGTATTCGACGTAGGTGAACCCGTTGGCCAGCGTAAAGGCCAGTTGCGTGATGGGATTGGCGCCCGCCTCGGCGATATGATAACCGCTGATGCTGACGCTGTAGAAATTTCGCACCTGCCGTCCGATGAAGTAGGCCTGAACGTCCCCCATCAGGCGCAACGCGAATTCCGTACTGAAAATGCAGGTGTTCTGCGCCTGGTCTTCTTTGAGGATGTCCGCCTGTACGGTGCCGCGTACCTGAGCGAGCGTCGACGCGCGGATCTTCTCATAGACATCGGCCGGCAGCACTTCATCCCCGCTCAGGCCCAGCAACTCCAACCCGAGACCGTCGTTTCCTTCGGGGAGCGCCTGCTGCGCCGGAGCCTGGTAATAGCGCGGTGGGTCGCCATCGGGATATTTCCGCGCGAACGCCTTCCCGACGCTATCGCGGAGCGACGGGTCTGCGGCGATGTATCGCTCGCACTGCTGATCGATGGCGGCATTCATGAAAAACGCCAGCAGAATGGGCGCAGGCCCGTTGATCGTCATGCTCACCGACGTTCTCGGATCGCAAAGATCGAACCCGCTGTAAAGCTTTTTAGCATCGTCCACCGTCGCGATGCTCACTCCGGCATTGCCGATCTTCCCATAGATGTCGGGACGATGATCCGGATCCTCGCCGTATAAAGTGACCGAATCAAAGGCGGTGCTCAGTCTTTTCGCGGGCTGACCCGCCGAGACATAATGAAACCGTTTATTCGTCCGTTCCGGGCCGCCTTCTCCGGCAAACATCCGGGTGGGGTCTTCTTCGCTTCGTTTGAGGGGGAAGACGCCGGCCGTATAGGGGTACTTCCCGGGGAAATTCTCCTGCAGCCGCCACCGAAGGATATCCCCCCAATCGCGCAGCCGCGGAACGGCGATCCGGGGTATGGCAGTGCCGGAAAGCGATTCGGTATACAACGGCTGGCTGATGACCTTACCCCTGACATCGTAATCGAGCGTCTCGTTCCGATACCGCGTCAGCAGCTGCGGCCACTCATCGATCAGCTTTTTGCACAGGGGATATTGCTGCTGCGCGAGTTTTTCTTTCTGGGCGACCAGCTCCGCGCGGCCCGGGAATGTTGCAGGCAGTTGCTCAAGAACACCGTTCAACTGGTACATCCGGGAGGCGATGTTCGCCTGTTCTTCCGTTCGCCGGTTGTATTCGCGGATAGCGCCGGTGATATCCGACAGGTAGCGTATCCTCGCGGGGGGCAGGATCCGCGATTGCGTGACGGTATCGGTGGTGTGCGGATGGAGGACGAGGTCGCCAAAACGGACGCCCGTCTTTTTTTCGATGACGGCCACCAGCTTTTCGAACAGCTCGTTGACGCCTGCGTCATTGAACTGCGAAGCGATCGTGCCGACGATGGGCAGATCGCCGTCCTTTGCCGTCCACAAACCGTGATTGCGCTTGTATTGTTTGCGGACGTCATGCAGCGCATCCTGCGCCCCGGCTTTATCGAATTTATTGAGCACGACGAGGTCGGCATAATCGAGCATATTTATTTTTTCCAGCTGCGACGCCGCGCCGTATTCCGGTGTCATCACATAAACACTGATATCGGCATGATCCAAAATAGAGGCATCGCTCTGCCCTACTCCCGCCGACTCGACGACCACGATGTCGTAGCCCGCCGCCTTGCAGATATCGATGGCTTCCTGCACATGCGCGCTCAGCGCCCTGTCGCTGTCGCGGGTCGCCAGACTGCGCATATAACAACGGGGACCCGCCACGGCGTTCATGCGTATCCGGTCGCCGAGCAGGGCGCCGCCGGTCTTTTTCTTGGAAGGGTCCACGGAGACCACGGCGATCGTCTTGTCCGGAAAGCCGTGGAGGAACCGTCGCACCAGCTCGTCCGTCACCGAGGACTTACCCGCGCCCCCCGTTCCCGTGATACCGACGACCGGGATCATTGCGGCGGTCAATGCGCCGGCCACCCCGCCGGGCCGCTCGCGCCCCTTTCCATCGGAGCGGTGTGTCCCGTCTCCGTCGCACCGGTCGCGGCCCTCAGGTCCGGGCGCCAGTCCGGGTTCCGAACGCGCGCCTGTGCCCATATTCCCGTTTTCCGCATTCGTGATCGCCCTCGCGATCCTGCGGACATCCTTCCATTCCCCCAGTGTCATTTCCCCGCGGAACTGATCGGGATTCCCGTTCAAGGCAAAATCACACTGGCGGATAACGTCCTCGATCATACCTTCGAGTCCCATTTTCCGGCCGTCATCCGGGGAATAGATGCGGGCAATGCCATACCGGTGCAACTCGTCTATCTCCTGCGGCAGGATGGTGCCGCCGCCGCCGCCGAAGATGCGGATGTGTCCGCAGCCGTTCTGGTCCAGCAGGTCCTTCATGTATTTGAAGAATTCGATATGGCCGCCCTGGTAGGAGGTGATCGCAATGCCCTGGACATCCTCTTCGATGGCGCATTCCACGATCTCCGCTACGGACCGGTTATGACCGAGATGGATGATCTCTGCGCCCCTGGATTGCAGGATCCGCCGCATGATATTGATGGCGGCATCGTGGCCGTCAAAAAGTGCGGCAGCGGTAACGAGCCGGATTTTATGCGCGGGAGTATAGGACATTTTTTGTAAAGATTTGGTAGACAAGCAAATTTAGATAAAAAAACTAATGTTCGTTAGTTTTGAACGTTGGATTCTGGCAGTGTTTTTGACCTATGGTCAACGCCCATGACGACAGGAGCCCAGCAACCCAACAAGTTGAAAAAGCGTAATATTAGGTGTCGCAGCAATATGACTAAGCGGACATTCACTCTTCTTCTTATCATGATGGCAGCGGCTGGTCTGTCGTTGCCGTTCGATGCATTTTCTCAAACACTGCTTCGGCCCGATCAGCCCGAACAGGACGCCTGTCATCCGCTCTCTTTGTGCGGAGGTAAGTTCTTTACCCCTTACAGCTACCAGGGCAAGGGCAGGAAAGTCGACCTTTCCAACACGCCCTGCGACTCGGGGGAGAATAATTCGATGTGGCTCAAAGTAACCGTTGCGACGTCGGGTGTTCTCGCATTCCGCATCGTCCCCGCCGATACATCGGACGATTACGATTTTGCCGTGATCGATGGTACACATGCCACCTGCAACAGCCTCTCCCCATCCGACGTCGTTCGCTGCAATTTCAACAACAACGAACCGGGTAGCAATCCCGGGGGTATCGTTGGGCTGAGCGACACCGGTACGAGCGCCTTCGTCAAGGGCGGCTATTTCGGGAACCCGTTCATAAAGGCGATCCAGGCAACCGCCGGACAGACTTACCTGGTCATGATCAATAATTTCGGCCATGACGACAATCCCGGCCCAAGCAATGGTTTTACCATCGATTTTTCGACTTCCACGGCCACCTTTGTCGCCGACTCGCTGCCCGCCTTCCAAAGCTTTCTCCCCCAGTGCAGCGATAGCTCCCTCACCATTTCGCTGAACAAACCGGTGCTGTGCAGTTCGATCGCACCCGACGGCACCGATTTTACGATTTCCCCCTTCCTGCCTGTGATGGACGCAGCCGGCGTGAATTGCGTCGGCGCCAACGGATATACGCAGCAGGTGATCATACATTTCGGCACACATGCAGCGCCCGGAAATTATACGCTCAAGGCGCAAAAAGGAAGCGATGGAACGACCATCCTCGACCTATGCGGGGATGCCATGGCCCCGCAGGACGTGCTGGCCTTCACGATCCCGCGGCCTATAACGGGAAAGTTCCTGCCGCCTGACACCACCAAATGCAACTACAGCACGATATCGATCGTCCCCGGCAGGGAATTCGGCAGCTATCATTGGAGCACCGGTCAGAACACTCCTTCCATCGCCGCGACCGACTCCGGCCTCTACAAGCTGTACGTAACGGACAACGATGGCTGCGCCGGAGCGGACTCGATCCACATCAGCGACTCCGCCTGCCCGCAATATGTATATTTCCCCAGCGCCTTTACCCCGAACGGGGACGGGCGGAACGATGTGTTCAGACCGGTTTTTGCCGGGCCGACCAGCGACTTCAAACTGGCGATATACGACCGCTGGGGCCGGGCCGTATTCGAGACCGGCGATCCTTTTAAAGGATGGGACGGATCGGCGGGCGGCAATCTCCAGCCCGCAGGGACCTATGCCTGGGTCTGTACCTACCGGCTTTATCAGCAACCGGAACGAATGCAAAGGGGCACCGTGATCCTGATCCGGTGACGGGATTCCGGTTTGCTTCAAAAAAAATCGGCCCGCTTCAAAAAAATATATAACTTGTGATCCTTGCGACGATTGTCCGCCATACTGCTCATGGGAATCCTGTTTTTCAACTGGTACGGTTACCAGTTATTGAGCGCGTATTGGCAACAGCAGGCCGACAGTAAGCTGGAAGCCAGCCTGGACCGGAATGAATTCGACGAGTCGCAGCTGGTCAGCATCAAGGTCCCCATCACCAATCTCTCTTATTACAACAGCTGCACCTCCTTCGAACGCGTGGACGGCCGGATCGATGTGGGCGGCGTGCCGTATAAATATGTGAAACGCCGGATATTCAAGGACTCGCTGGAATTGCTTTGTATCCCCAACGTAGCGGCCATCCGGCTCCGGCAATCGAAGAATGATTTCTTTCGCCAGGTGAACGATCTCCAGCAACAAAAACAAGGCAGGAAGAACAGCTCTGCTGCCAAAGATATTTCCAAAGATTATGCGCCGTCCGCAATGGACGTCGACGTTCCCGCCCTCGCAGCCGAACAGCGGCCGGCAAGGACGGTCTTCCTTTCCCCCATGCTTCCCTCCCGGTTCGGTTCGACGCCGGAGATGCCCCCGGATGCTATCCGCCTCCTGCAGGCTTAAGACAGGTGTTCCCCGATGAAAGCGCCCCGGCCATAGGATGAGCGGAGCGTAGTGTTAGCATCAACGTATCTTTCATGAACGATCTCAAAGGCGCAGGGCTTAACGGGCCCGCACAAAAAATATACTATACCCTCCGAATAGCATCGGCCATGTGTTTTCTCGGCCATGGCGTCTTCGGCGTCATCTGCAAACCCATCTGGTGCAATTATTTCGGCGTATTCGGTATCGGCCATGACCTGGCCTTTCGGCTGATGCCGGTCGTCGGCGCCATGGACATATTAATGGGCATCTCGCTGCTGATCTATCCGCTTCGCGCCGTGGCGGGATGGCTGGTTTGCTGGGGGTTCGTGACCGCAACCCTGCGGCCGCTGTCGGGTGAACCTTTCGGCGAGCTCATCGAACGGGCCGGTAACTTTGGGGCGCCATTGGTGCTGCTGCTGTTGTCCCCGTCAGGTCCGAAGGGCTGGATGTCCCGGATCGACCCGGTTCCCCGGCCCAATGCCCCCAATTACAAAAGGGTCATCCTTTGTTTACGCATCATCGTCTTCCTGTTGCTGTTGGGTCATGGCTGGCTCAACCTGAACGAAAAGAAAGCTCTTTTAGAACAATACGCCTCGCTGGGTTTTGACAACCCGGCCACTACGGCGCATTTCATCGGCGTCTTCGAAATCGCGGCCGCGTTCACCATCCTGCTACGCCCCCTGCGGTGGCTCGTCGGTGCGCTTTTCATATGGAAGATGACCACCGAACTGTTCTATCCCCACTGGGCCGCCTTCGAATGGATAGAACGCGGGGGCAGCTACGGTTCAATATTGGCTCTATGGTTCGCGCTCGGCGGACTCGATATAAAGATTTTCACCACCAAAACTACTGTAATGAAAAAAGCATTTTTTATCCTGGTTTGTCTCGCGGGCATCGCAGGCCTCAACCGGGCCTCGGCACAAGGATGCGTCGCCATCCGCAGCAACGGCGGGTTTTGCACCGCCGGCGACGAAGCGGGGCATGTCGACACCAGCGCGCAATGGCAGCTCAGCCTCAACAACCGCTATTACAAATCCTTCAGGCATTACGTCGGTGCGACATACCAGAAACAGCGCCAGGTGCTGGGCAACGAGGTCATCAACAATGCCTATACGATGGACCTGGCCATCTATCGCATACTGAATCCCCGGTGGTCGATCATGCTTGACGTGCCTGTCTCCGCCAATGCACGCTCGCAGACGTATAAGCAAAATGGGATTTATAACCGATTCAGCACGCACGCTTTCGGCGCGGGGGATATCCGGTTCGCTGTATACCGCTGGTTGCTGGACCCCGTGAAGATGCCGAAGGGCAACGTGCAGATGGGTCTCGGTTTGA
>DASZYU010000104.1:0-16519 GCA_035545215.1 Puia sp. | reverse complement strand
TGGACAAAGCGCTGACGGAGACAGGTCATATCACGCTGACTCATCGCGACAATGTATTTTCGATCGAGTTCGCCTCGCTGGGCTATATCCCGAACGCCACCAACCGCTATGCCTACCGGCTCGACGGTTTCAACCGCAACTGGCTGATCACCGACGGAAAGATCCGAAAGGCTACCTATACAAACCTGGACGCCGGAGACTACGTCTTCCGGGTCAAGGCGTCCGACGAAGATGGGTTGTGGTATGACAAAGAGGCGACGTTGCGGATCACGGTGCTTCCGCCCTGGTGGAAGACGGGGCTGGCCTACACCGTTTATATCCTGCTGCTGGCGGCCAGCCTGCTGCTGGCGCGGAGGATGGTGCTGCGCCGCGCCAAAATGCGTTTTGCCCTCGAGAACGAACGGCGCGAGACAAGGCGGATGCACGAAATGGATCTGATGAAGATCCGTTTCTTCACGAATATGAGTCACGAACTGCGGACGCCGCTGTCGCTGATCCTGGCCCCGGTCGACAAGCTCCTGGCAAACGGTCCGCAATCCGACTCTCGCCGCCAGTACGAGATGATCCGGCGCAACGCGCGCCGGCTGCTGCACCTCGTGAACCAGCTGCTGGATTTCCGCAAGATGGAGGAGGGGGAACTCAAGCTCCATTTGCGCGAAGGCGACGTCGTCCGGTTCGTCCGCGATACCGCGCTCTCGTTCGTAGACCTGGCCGAACGAAAGAATATCGCGTTTTCGTTAAACGAAGCGGGCGGACCGCTGATCACCCGTTTTGATCATGACAAGATGGAGCGCATCCTGTTCAACCTGCTGAGCAATGCATTCAAATTCACGCCCGAGAACGGGTCGGTCACGGTGGATGTACATGCGGAACATACCCGCCAGCCGCATCACGGAACGATCGCTCCGGGACAGAGGCAGGAAGAGGCGCTGTTATCGATCTCGATAACGGACACGGGCATCGGCATCGAACCCGACAAACAGCAAAAGATATTCCAGCGGTTTTTCCAGAATGAAGTACCCGATACGATCCTAAACCAGGGCAGCGGCATCGGGCTTTCGATCACGCAGGAATTCGTGCGGATGCACGGCGGCAGGCTGACGGTAGAAAGCAAGGTCGATAAAGGCAGCCGCTTTACGGTGTTGTTTCCTTTCAAAGAAGCTGGTACGCCGGCATCGCCGGTCGCTACAGGGGGCGAGATGATGACGGAAGAAGATGACTTCGAACCAGTCGCCGGCGAAGACCATTTCGCGGCGGGGATCGACGGCGCGAACGGGTCGTTTGGCCCGAACGGTTCCTTTGCCGCGAACGCTTCGTTTGGCACAAACGGCTCACACGGCGCGAACAGCTCACCTGGCACAAACGGCGCCCCCGGCGCGAACGCTTCGTTTGGCACAAACGGCTCACACGGCGCGAACAGCTCACCTGGCACAAACGGCATCCCCGGCGCGAATGGATCGCACAACCCGAACGGATCGAATGGCCCGGGCGCCGCCAAACCCGCACGCGTCAATCAGGCGCCCAAAAACGCGCCGACCATCCTGATCGTCGAAGACAACGAGGATTTCCGCTTTTACCTGAAGGACAACCTGCGCGACCGGTTTAAGATCATCGAGGCCTCCGACGGCAGGGAAGGATGGAAGAAAGTGCTGTCTGCGCACCCGCAACTGGTGGTCAGCGATATCTCCATGCCGCACATGGACGGCATCCAGCTTTGCCGCAAGATCAGGACGGACGAGCGTACCCGGCAGATACCCGTCATCCTGCTGACAGCGATGAGCGGCGAGAGCATCGAGCTCGAAGGTTTGCAAACGGGTGCGACCGACTATATCTCCAAACCTTTCAATTTCGAAGTGCTGTTGTCCAAGATCCGGAACGTCGTCGAGTACAACGAGACAGTCCGCAAGACCTGGCAGCGTCGCGTCGAGGCCGGGCCGGTGCCCGTCGAGATGAAATCGCCGGACGAAGTGTTCCTGCGCGAAGTGCTGGCATATATCGAGGAACACATCGGCGATCCGGACCTGTCCGTCGAAGCGCTGAGCCAGCAGTTCCATGCGAGCCGCAGCACCTTCTACAAGCGACTGGTGTTGCTGACAGGCAAAACGCCCGTCGAGTTCATCCGGCATATCCGGCTGCAGCGCGCCGCCGAGTTGCTGGAGAAAAGCCAGCTTACCGTCGCCGAGGTGGCCTATACGGTCGGCTTCAACAATCCCAAATACTTCACCCAATACTTCAAATCGGCTTTCGACTGCATCCCGTCGGCATATCGCGCGGGGAAGAAAACGGCGAAAGACGGGTCCGCTAGTGACACCAATCCATCACCGATCGAAAGATAGCCTGCCGGACAGGGTTCGGGTTGTAGTAAAAGCCGCTCGGCTGCAAGCCGGTATTTTGCCGGTTGATCAGGATGATCACCGAGAGGTGGTATTGCGGCACCACCGCGATGCTCGTTCCCGTGAAACATTGTCCATGCGCCAGACGGGTTTCCCGCGGTCCTATTTGAAGTTGCGCGCTTCCGGCATCGCGGCCACATTGGTGTTCCCTCCCCGCTCAGACACCGTTTCCAACGGCTCGGGGTCACGCTGATCGGCGCGCGACAGTTCGATCTGCAGTTCGGTCTGCGCTTCGGTCGTGAGTTGCCCGAGCAGGCCATTCAGGTTGACGGCTTTTTGGACGATGACATGCGCTACCCCCTGGCTGATCTGGTAGTGGCCACTGAAAAGGATCAGTTTGCCGGTCAGGATGGCCGTACGGTAGGTCTCAAAGACGGCCGGCCAGACGATGAGGTTGGTAGTCCCCGTTTCGTCTTTGATGGTGACGAAGATGACACCCTTGGCCGTGCCCGGACGTTGGCGGACAAGGATGAGCCCGGCGGTGGTGACGGGTTGCCCGTTGCGCGCATGACGCAGCCGTTCTGCACTGAGCACATTCAGGAGATCGAGGTGTTTACGAAGAAATTGGACAGGATGCGCCCGAAGACTGAGCCCGGTGGTGGCGAAATCCTGAACCACGTGTTCCGACAGGGCCATTTCCGGGAGGTTTACGCCGGGTTCGAGACCCTGTTCCTGTTCCGAATTCGTAAACAGATCCAGCTGGCGGGTGATCCGAAGCGTCCCATCTTTCTCTTTTTTCCGGTGCGTCGAGGGTGTGCCGAGCGCGGCCACCTGCCACAGCGCCTCCCGCCGGTCGAGACCCAGGGACCGAAAAGCATCGGCATCGGCGAGCCTCCCGAGCGCAGACAGCGTGAGACCCGCATCCAATAGCGAGGCGATCGTACGATAAGGATTCAGCCGGCCGGCGATCAGCAGCAGCATGTCCTCCTCCCGGATCCCATCGATGGCGCGCAGCCCCATGCGAACCGCGTACCCTTCACCCACGGGCTCGAGCGTGTAATCCCACCGGCTGTAATTGATATCCACCGGCAGAAAGGTCACCCCGTGCGCCCTTGCGTCGTCGATCAGTTCGGCGGGGGCATAAAAACCCATGGGCAGCGAGTTCAGGATGGCGGCGGCAAAGATATCGGGGTGATGACATTTGAGATAGCCGGAGATATAGACCAGGTGCGCGAAAGAGGCGCTATGGCTCTCCGGGAAACCGTAGGAACCGAACCCGGCGATCTGGCTCGTTAGATGTTCTGCATATTCGTGGCTGTAACCATTGCGCAACATGCCGGCGATCAGCCGCGCTTTTGCTTCCGGCGGGATACCCTCGCCTTTAAAAGTGGCCATGCTTCGGCGAAGACCGTCGGCCTCTGAGGCGGAAAGTCCTGCGGCTTCGATACCGATCGACATCACCTGTTCCTGGAAGAGCGGCACGCCGAGGGTGCGTTCGAGGATCTTTTGTACGGCGCGGGAAGGATAGGTGACGGGCTCCAGCCCCGCGCGCCGCGCCAGATAGGGATGGACCATACCTCCCACGATGGGACCCGGACGGACGATGGCGACCTCGATGATGAGGTCGTAGAAGTTGCGCGGTTTGACCTTCGGCAACATGGCCTGCTGGGCGCGCGATTCGATCTGGAATACGCCGATAGTGTCGGCGGCGCTGATCATGTCGTAGACCTTCGGGTCGTCCTGCGGGATATTGTACAGCGTATATTCCTTCCCGTAATGATCCCGGGCCAGGTCGTACATCTTCCGGATCGCGGTGAGCATGCCGAGCGCGAGGACGTCGATCTTCAGAAAGCCGAGCGCATCGATGTCGTTCTTGTCCCACTCGATATTGGTGCGGTCTTCCATCCGGGCGTTGAAGATCGGAACGAGATCCGACAGCCGGCCGTCCGTGATCACAAAGCCGCCCGTGTGCTGACCCAACTGCCGGGGAAAACCGATGTACTGCATGGTGAGCCCGAGTATCATTTTCAGCTGACCATCGTTCGGATCGAGACCTTGCTCGATGAGCCGATCGTCATCAATACCACCGGGCGTCAGAGCCCAGGTAGCGTCACTTAGCGTTTTGAGCGCATCTTCAGACAGCCCCATCGCCTTCCCCACGTCACGGATGGCGCCCTTGCGATGCAACTGCGTAACCGTAGCGACGATCGCAGCACGTTCGCGTCCATACTTTTCGTAGATGTACTGGATCACCTCTTCGCGTCGCTCGTGCTCGAAATCCACGTCGATGTCGGGCGGCTCATCGCGCGCATCGCTGAGAAAGCGTTCGAAGAGCAGATCGAATTTGGCCGGGTCGACGTTGGTGATGCCGAGATAATAACAGCAGGAGCAATTGGCAGCACTGCCCCGGCCCTGGTACAGGATGCCGTGTTCCCGGGCGTAACGGCAGATGTCTTCGACGGTAAGAAAATACTCCGGGTAGTTCTTTTTTTCGATAAAGGCGAGCTCATAGTCGACCTGCGCTTTGATACTGTCCGGCACCCGGCCGTTGAACCTTTTGCGCATGCCTTCGTAGACAAGACGGGCCAGCTCCTCCTGCGGGGTACGGCCTTCTGACGTGATCTCGTGCGGATAGATGTATTTTAATTCGTTGAGTTGAAAATGACAGGCTTCCGCGATCTCGAGCGTGCGGCGGACGGCGGATGGATAGCCGCGAAAAAGCCGCTCGATCTCGGGAATGGGTTTCAGGTGACGTTCCGCATTGGGATGCAGCAGGTAACCGGCATTCCGGATGGTGGTATGTTCGCGCGTGCACGTGAGGACATCCTGCAGCTGGCGGCGGTCTTTCCGATGATAATGCACGTCACCGGTCGCAACCAGGGGGATATCGAGGCTCTTCCCCGTCTCGTTCAGTCTGTAGAGCAGGACATCGTCGTCATCGCGGAAACGACGGCTGACGGCGAGATAGACATTCCGGCCGAAAGCCTCCCGGTATTCGGCGGCGCCGGCAACGAACGCCGGATCCATCTCGAAAAGCCCGGTCATTTCCCGGGGAGGCAGGACCAGCAACCGCAGCCCTTTTGCATGTTCGTAAACGTCTTTTCGGAACAGACGGCACTGTCCTTTTTCGGTCCTTCGCATGCCAAGCGTCAGCAGATGGGAAAGACGGGCATAGGATTCCTTATCGGTAGGATACGCGAGCAGCCCCGGTCCGTCCATCAGGTCGATGCGCGCGCCGGGAATGAATTGCAGTCCCGCCCGTTTGGCGGCCTGGTGCGCGCGGACAAGACCGGCGAACGTGTTGTGATCCGTCAATGCCATGGCGCGATAGCCGAGCGCGGCCGCCTGCATGACGAGTTCTTCGGGATGACTAGCGCCGCGCAGAAAAGAGAAGTTGGACGTGACTTGTAGTTCGGCGTAGGACATAGGTACTGATTTAAGCGAACAATCCATGCAGGAACCAGCGGGCAGGTTCGGCATCTTCGTAATGGCCGGACCGGAAGATCCAATACCGCGCACCCTGCTCGTCTTCGACAGTGTAATAATCACGGGCCCGCGCGTTGTCGATCCACCATTCGTTCTCTATCCGGGTGGGTCCGTTGGCGGCGGCAACTTTATAAAGCGTATCCCGGTAACGGAAACTCATCGGCGGGTAATCCGGAATGGGGGCCGTGACCGATATGGGTTCGGGCGGATCCAGCAGATGGATCGGGCGCGGATCGGAAGGCCATTCCCCGGTCGGAGCACTCTTATCCGGCGGGGCCTGCTCGAACGATCGTTCAGGCCAGTAATGCTGCGAGGGGAACCAACGGCTAAAGACCTCGCCGCCCGTTTTTGACGCGATGCGATCGAGGAGCTCGGCCATCTCTACCCCGCTCTGCCCGCCCCATAAAGCTTCCTGGCCGGGCGGTGCGTCTTCGACCACGGGAGCCTCGAGCGTAAAGAGTTCGATGCCCATGCCGGGTTCGATACCGGGTATTTTCGTTTCAAAAAGCTTAAAGAGATGAGCCGTGCTGCAGCTGGCGCGTATCGTTCCCGCGGAAAGACACATGACCCTCCCATCGACACGGTAACATTGAAAAAGTGCTGAACGAAGACCTTTGCCTTCGCGCTCGAGACGGCCGCAGAGGAGGGCCAGCAACCGCTTCAGCGCGTATTCGATGCCCGTGGCGGTGACGATGGGTTCCAGACAGGGCAGGCGTTCGCGATAGGGAACGGGTGGAACGACGGGGAGGAGGTATTCCTCGCTGTCGCCAAAGGCCTGATCCAGCCTTTCCAGCATCTCCCTGCCGAACCGGGGTGTCAGCGTGGTCCGCGGCTGGTCGAGGATATGCCGGATGCGGGACATGCCGAGACTGCGAAGACGCCCGAGGACAGGAGGCGATAGCCGGAGGGCTGTCGGCGGTAAGGAAGGCAGGTATTTTTGGTGTTCGCCGGGCGCAACGATCAGCGGCCGCTTCAAATGTCTCGCGAAAGCCCAGGCCGCGCCGGCAGTATCGGCGATCGATGCACGTATATCATAACCGCCGGCCAGGATACGGCCCACGATGTCCTTATAATAAGCGGCTTCCCCTCCCCATAAATGGGCGCAGCCGGTGATGTCGATGAGCAACCCGTCCGGGGGATCGGCGGCAACAAGGGGACTGTACCGGATGCAACGGAGTGCAATCTGCCGGAGGAGACCATCGGGCTCGGGATCACCCGGAATCACCTGCAGGCCCGAAACCAGCAGCTTCGCATCGGACAATACCATTCCCGGGCGGATTCCCGATGCCGTGGCGGCGGCGCTGGCAAATCGAATGAGATCGCGGTTCCTTTCGCGGGTGGCGAATACGAAAGCCTCGTCTTTGAGAGCAGGCTGGCGGCGGATCTGCTGGTCCGCGATCAAATGACGGAACCAGATGGAGAGAAAGCGTCGGCCGGACATATCAGCCGGTCCTTCGCCGCTGCTCCAGGTGGGGCTGCGCGATCTTTGCCGGGCGCATGGGCTGGAGACGGCCTGCGCGCCATTCCAGTTGCCATTGACCCGGTCGTCCGTTCCGGACTTTTTCAAGCTCAACATTCCAGCAGGGATAACCGACCCGCACCAGGTCGGGTATGGGCGACCGGCTGCTTGCGGGCGTGATCCGCCAGCGGGCTGTGCTGGCGATCGGCTGACCTCGACCGGCGCAATGCCGGATCAGAAAACCCGTTACGCGGCTGGTATCGATAGCCAGCTGGAGCCGAAGCGAAGCGGTATAGTCGATGTCCGATGTCTCTGCAACGACCGCGGCCAAACCCGTGAAATGGAGCGCTTCTTCGGCGGCCCACAGCAATTGTTTTTCATTCCGTATCTCGCAGAAGATCAAACGATGCGCTGGTATCCCGAACGCGGTGAGCCCGGGCGGAAAGATGCGCCGTTTCCGCGTGATCCAAATAGCCTCGCCTCCCTTTTCCATCAGTCTGCCGGCGAGCGCAGCAATGAATCCGCCCGTACAGGCAGTATGCTGTGGCGTAGCTGCAATGAATTCGTGCAGCTTGCCCGTCGGAAAACGCCGGTTCGGGAACGCGTTCGCTACCGGGCCGATAGGAATATCCGGCATGCCGGTCTCGGGGGCCTTGTAGCCTTCGATCAGGAGCAGCTCCTGCCGGAGTCGATCGATGATATCGTTGGAGACGGAAGACAATGCTTCTTTCTTTAGTACAAATATACTAAATAAATTAGTATATTCACACCCCGGGGAAAAAGATTTTTTGGTCGAAAAACAGGGGAAACCGCATGGTTTGATATTTGCGGGCGCAATCGCATGAAAAAGCTACCAGGCGGCCGCGGACGCATCCTCTCGCTGGGATTTGCATTCGGCCTTATCATGAGCTCCGCAGGCTGCGCCAAAACCATCAACTTTGAGACTTCCACGGTCGAGCCGGCGGCTGTAGGAAAGGTGAAACTAAAAAAGGACAACAACAGGAATTACAGCGTCGATGTCAGCGTCATGCATCTCGCCAATCCCCAACGGCTGACCCCGCCGATGGACAAATACGTGGTATGGGTCGAGACAGGGACCGACGAAATCAAGAACATCGGCAGGATCAACATCTCGACCGGGACTTTCACCAGGACGTTGAAAGGCTCATTAAAGACGGTAACCGTCCATGCTCCTGCCAGGGTCTTCATCACGGCGGAACCCGCAGGCGACATCAGTCACCCGGGAACGCCGGTCGTACTGACAACGGAGAAATTCTGATCCATCTCGTCGCCCGGCCGGCGGATCGGCCCGACCGCATCCCGGAAAGGGCGCCAGAATCGTTGCTTTTCCCGTTTTCGTAAGCCGTTTTCCCGATCCGGCATTCTCGTATGAACCAATCTCCGCTCCTTTGCGGAAAATTAGTTTATGAGAATGTTCGCGATTCCCGCCCTGTTGTTTCTCCAACTGAAAGGCTACGCACAATATCTTCCGGCCCATAAAGACTCTTCCGCTGTCCAACCGGAAATAAAGGTGCATCCTCTGGCCGAGGTTGTTGTATCGGCGAACCAACGAAAATTGTCGATCGGCAAAATAACCGTTCCCGACCGGGACCTCCCGCAAAGCTCAGGCGTCGTGACGGCCGGTCTCATCAAAGACCAGCAGGCCATTCGGCTCGGCGACGTCGTAAAAAATGTTCCCGGCGTGTCCCTCGTACAAACGCGTTACGGCGTCAATGAAACCTACGGGGCAAGGGGATATATCATCGGCATAACAGGGGGCGCCGGCGGAGGCAGCATTTTTAAGAACGGTCTGCCCGCCAATATCGCCGGAATGCCCGAAGCCGCCACGTTGGAATCCGTCGAGATCATCAAGGGCAGCACAGCCTTTTTGTACGGCAGCTCGTCCGGGGGATTGATCATTAACATGCTCACCAAAAAACCGAAGTATCATTTTGGGGGAGAAATTTCCATGAATGCGGGAAGCTTTCACCAATACAAACCGGTGATCGATATCTACGGACCCGTCAGCAAACGGCTCGCATTCCGGCTTGTCGGCACCTATGAAAACGACAGGAGTTACCGCGACGAGGTCAGCATCCTTCGAAAGTATGTCAACCCCTCCCTGCTCTACACCTTCGGTAAAACTTCTACGCTGATCGTCCAGGGCGAGTACCTGGATGCGCAACTCACGCCCGACCCCGGCGTCGGGTTGCTCGACAGCGGCCGGGTATTGACCAATGCCATTCCGCGTAACCGGTTTCAAAATGTAAGCTGGGCATATAACAACGTCAGCCAGCATTCGGCATCCGCGGAATTCAAACACCTT
The DNA here is from genome assembly GCA_035545215.1 of Puia sp. Taxonomy (GTDB): domain Bacteria; phylum Bacteroidota; class Bacteroidia; order Chitinophagales; family Chitinophagaceae; genus Puia. The sequence continues at coordinate 6,915 of DASZYU010000104.1, read as the reverse complement.
TTCGACAACCGATTCGTCCTGAACGCTTCGGCCTCGTTTCAAAACACCGGCGTAGACTCCTATGGCGTAGGGAACCTGAATACCGCCGGCAAAACGGGCGTCATCGCCCGTCCGTTGTCGAGGGCGGCCGGCATCGAAAAAGACTATGCCGCGCAAATAAACCTCGAGGGGAAATTCCGCGTCGCCGGAACCGACAACCATTTGGTTGCGGGCGCCGATCTTACCAGCGTGACCACGCTGACGGATGCGTTCAACATTTACACATCGGGAGGCGCCCTGCTAAAGACCTACGATACGATCAATTTATTGAATCCTTCCGAATACGTACAACGGACTGACATTCCCGCGGCGGTTAACACGACTCGTACAACGGCGCCTTCGAACAGAACGGGCGTCTATATACAGGACCTGATCGGTCTGGGCCGCCGCCTAAAATTGTTTGCCGGAGGAAGATACAGTTACCAGGTAACCGTTCAGACGACGATCGACAGCCTGGCAACCGCCGCGCGCCCCGCGACGAGCACGAAAGGAGCTACACCTACGACCCGGTATAACGTATTTTCGCCGAAAGCCGGGCTCGTAATTGAACCGACGGCCAATACCTCGCTGTACGCCTCCTACTCCAACTGCTTCACTACGAATACGGGTGTCGATATCTATGGCAATTCCCTGCCGGCGTCGGTTATTCATCAATATGAGATCGGCGCGAAAAATTCATTGTGGAACGGACGGCTTTCCACAACCGCCGCTATATATCGGATCGTCAACAGCCATCTTGCGCAACAGGCGCCCTACCTGGCCGATGGCGTCACGCCAAATACCAGCGCCAACATCAAAAGCCTCAGCGGCGAAACGACCAGTGATGGAATCGAGCTCGGCGTGAACGGCAACGTCTCGAAGGACCTGTATTTCGTGACAGGCTTTGCGTGGAACTATGCCCGTTTTACGCATGCCCCGGGGGGCAAAGGCTCCAACATCGAAGGCGAACGGCTGGTCAACGCACCTTCCGGCACCGCCAACGCGAGCGTGTTCTATCAATTCAGCAACCGGCCGTTGAAAGGGTTGAAGATAGGCGCCTCCGGTTTTTACACCGGTTCACGGTACGGCGGATACAACAATACGATCGGGCAGGCGGTTTCGGGAAGCCGGACGGTTCCGCTGACGGGGTTCACGACGATCGATCTTTCGGCGGCCTATGCGTACCATGCGCTCGTGCTGCAGTGTAAGCTGTCGAATATTTTCAATGCGCTGAATTATTTGATCCATGACAATTACAGTATTACGCCGATAGCGCCACGACAGCTGATGCTGACCGCGTCCTATAAATTTTAAGCGGTGGCAGCACCCGCGAAATTTCGTATTTTGCGGTAATCCCACCGTCATGTTCTTTAGCCGTAAAACGAGGAATACACCCGCCGCCGGACACAACCGCGCGAACGGCAACGCCGCCGGGAACAACGGCATGCCAGGCAATGCCCCGGGAAACGACCATGCCGCCGCCCACGGCCCGGCTACCGCGAACGGTCGTCCGCAGGAGCACGACAACGCCCTCTTCATTCAGGATCTCATTCACGATATCCAGGGAGATTTCCTCGGCGTCTCGGGTCTTTGTCAAAGCATGAAGCGGGGACTTCACGAAAAAAAAGATATCACACCGCTGGTGCAGATGCTGGTCGAAAATTGTCAGACCTACAAATACAAGCTGAGCAATTTCCTGGAGTTCACGCGTCTGCAGGCGGGGCTGAAAAGAACGATGCGCGAGCGGGTCAACATCCGCGGATTGCTGAACCGGGTGATCGACGAATACGAATCGCTATGGATCGAAAAGGATGCCCATGTGAGCCTCGAAGTCCCGCGCGATTTCCCGGAGATGATTTCCTGCGACGAAGGCAAGGTCCAGCTCATCATTGCCAATCTTTTCGTCAATGCGGTCAACTGGGCGCCGGGAAGTAAGATCACCATCTCGGCGGGTCTTTTGCCGCTGCCGGATGCCGGGAGGGATCTTTCCCCGGTAGCCGCGCTCCAGACAGGTCTGTTGCCACCCGGAGAAGGCGACGAGGGTCTTTCGCAGTTGGCAGACCCCGGCGCTGTCCTGCCCATGACGGCGATCGGATCCGGCGCTGCGCCGGGTACGGAGGGTGGCCGCTACTGGTTCGTCAGCGTGCGCGACAGCGGCGAAGGAATGACGGAACGCCAGCTGGAGGCGGTCCTGAGGGAGGCCCCGGCAGACCGGGCGGTCCTTCGTAACCGCGCGGGTCTGGGTCTGAAAGTCAGCCGCCGGGTGGCCGAGGAGGTTTTGGGTGGCAGGCTATCCCTGCACAGCGGTCCGGGGATAGGCGTGGACGCGCGGTTGGAGATCCCATTCTATCCATACGAATAGGGGATTCGTCCATCGAAAAAACGATTTAGCTTTAGTATATTGTATTTCTTACCGTAATCCTTTACCTTCCTGATGACCTAAACTTTACCTATTTATGAATTATTTTTCAGTACTATGAGGATCGCTAACCTTTTTCTCGTCGGGACGTCGGGCATCGGGGATGTGGAGACCAGGAACAGGATCATCTTAGTCAACAAGATCAGTCTGGCCTTCGGCGCCGCTCTGCTGGCGGTCACCCCCACCCTGTGCTCGTTCGTGAATTGGACGCCCAGGTATTTTATCCCCCTGACGATCGAATTCTTCATCAATTGCTCGGTGCTGGTATTGAACCGCTACCGGCATTACAACTTCGCCGGACTCCTCCTCTATTTTCTCCAGTGCGTCGCCATCATCTATTTCAGTAGCCTGCTGGGAAGCCTGATACAACTGGAACTCGCCATCATCCTGCTCATCTCGATCCTGTACCTGATCTTTAAGGAAACCCTCCTGCGCCGGATTGCACTCGTGGGAGCGATCGTCGACCTTGCCGTCCTCGAAATCGTTCACTATACCAGCGGCGGACGCCCGGCCATCGAACTCGGCTATAACCAGGCATTTATCCTGCATTTGCTGGTTGACACCGCTGCCATTGTCATTATTATCATGGTCAGCAAACCGTACATCCAGAGCAATGACTCGAATGCCGCGCTGAAACGCGCGAACCATTTCATCAAACTGTTCGTTGCCGAGGTGACGCACGAACTGCGTACGCCGCTGGATAATATTCACCAGGTGGTCCAGTTGCTCAAGAAAGAGGTGCAGGACGACGCGCGGCTGAAGAAAATACAGCCGCTGGTGGATGTGGGTTATATCGTCAGCAATTCTGCGCGCAATATCGTGAACAATGTGTTGGATATGGCCGAGATCGAAGCCGGCAAACCGCCAAAGATCGTCAGCGGGCCGATAGAGGTCATCCCATTTTTCAAGGAGATCATGATCGTACACAAAACGGTCGCCACCAACGGGGACAAGCGGCTCAGACTGGACGTCGACATGCCCCGCGTGATCTTCGGCGACCCGCTCGCGATCAACCAGATATTGACCAATCTGCTGGCCAATGCCTTGAAATACGGTTCGAGAGGCACGACCATAACCGTTCGGGTCAAACGCGCCGGCGACAAATGGGAGATCACCGTCTCCAACTATGGAAAGATGGCTTTCCAGGACATGAATGTGCTGTTCGACCCCTTCGTCACCGGCAGGGACGGGCATACGCAAGGTTCCGGGCTCGGTCTGTTCATCGTAAAAAACAAGGCGCAGTTGATGAGCGGCTCCGTCCGGGCCGAAACGCAGCCCGACGGGTATACCAGCTTCATCGTCACCCTTCCGTTGAAGGAAGGCACTGCCACCGACCTGCCTTCGGAGCTCAGCCCCAACGCCGAGGTGATCGATCTCAGCTCGATCCGTATACTGGTCGCAGAAGACAACAATCTCACCGCGTTCCTGTTGTCGACCTTTTTGCAGGACCTGGGTTGCCGCTTCGATATCGTGAACAACGGCCGCGACCTGGTCCAGCTGGCGCAACAGAAATGCCCGGACGAATGCCCGGACATTATCCTGCTCGATTCGATCATGCCGGTGCTTGGCGGCGAAGAGACGATCCGCCTGATCAAACGTACACCCATGCTCAACGACATCCCGATCATCGTCTCGACAGCGGACATCTATTCGGATACGGTCGACCGGATGCTGAAGGCCGGCGCCGACACCTATCTGAAAAAACCGATCGACCACCTGGCGCTGAAACGGGCGATCCATCTCTATGTCAAAAAGATATCGCTGGAATAGCGGCCCTTAGCGGAAATACAGCCCGTGCAACCGTTCGCAAGCCTACTGCGTCATCGTCTCCTGCCACAGCGACCCGGCCCGTTTGTAACGCGTCGAATGACAATGCCAAAGCCAGGTGGCCTGCACGCAACGGCAGACGCCGTCGATATGGTCGGAGAGCAATGCCGATAACGACGGATACGACGAACCCTCCAGTGCAACTCTTTCGCGCGTCGACCGCAGCAGACCGGTGAACTCCATCACGAGATTGCGGACGATGTCGCAGGCTGCCCGGACGCCGTCTTTCAGCGACAAGTCGGGATTGTTCAACAGCAGGATCATGACGAGGTTGGAATCGCAGCCCTGGTCGATGACCTCCTTCTCAAAAGAGAACAGGTCGTTCGAGAGACAACCGAAGGCGGCCGTCAGCCAGTGCAGACGACGCAGGGGCGCAGCCAGCTGCAGCACTTCGAGGAGGTCCCAGTCCAGGAATTGTCCGTTGTTGTATTCTATCCACAACACGACATGATGGACGCCCGCATAGTGACAGCGATTCTCGATGTATTCATCGAGCCCGGGGATATGACCCAGCGCCACGGCATTGCGGTCCGTATGGGTAATGTTCAGGTGGTGACAATAGAAATGCAGGAAACGGTCGAACCAGGTCTCCGGGGAGTTTTCCCGGAATTGGCGCAGCACCCGGGCGTTGAGATGCTCGATCGGATGTGCGTCGATAGGCACCGTCAGACTGGCGGCGATGCCCGCCATGTTGCCGATCAATTGCCTCGCCTCGCGCTGCTGGTTGGCCGGCAGCGACCGGAACAGATCGCGCCCCATGACGTCGTTGAGATAGAACCCGATGACCAGGTTCTTCATGATGGCGATCATCCGGTCGGGCTGGGCGTCCGGATACAGGAAGAGCGCGCAGGAGACATGGCCCTTTGCATTCGGCAGCCAAATGTCGTGTTCTTCGGCGAACTGCTGCGCCACCTGCGTGAGACGTGCGCTGTCCGGATGCGGCGCAAAACCCTGGCAAAACTCTTCGAACCGGAAACCGGCGGGAGAGAACAGGTCTTTCAACGAGAAGGTTGTGGACCCGGCAAGCTCGCGATAATCGCGCTGAGCGCGGCCCAGGATGGAGGACACTTCGGCCCGTAGCGGAAGTACTTTTTTCATAAAATAAGCTTTGATGTTAAAAATGAGGTTTAAAGGCTCCCGATCGCGAAAAAAGGATTGCAGATCGAAGGCCCTCAATAATTAACAAGTAAACGGGCAGGAGGAAAATGCAGGCAATTCGCGGAATTGGAAAATTAAGCAGAAAGCCTTACGATACTGCGCCCCTGGTGCAGGCTGCGGGAAAACCGGCATTGGGGTTTCCGGGTAATTTCCGTAACATTACAGCTATTCCAACGACGAGGGTATGCAACCGGTAATTCTCCTGGCGGACGATCACAGCATGATCCGGAAGGGGTTGAGATCCTCTTTCCAGTTCGACCTCGGCTATACCAATGTCACCGAAGTCAACAGTTGCAACGAACTCATGAGCCAGCTGAAGAAAAAGATCTTCACCCATCTCATCCTCGACATCAACCTTTCCGACGGCAGCAGTCTCGAGATCCTGCCGAATATCCGGCGGCTTTACCCGCGGCTGCAGATAGCCGTCCTGACCATGCAACCCGCAGCCGTCTTTCGCAACGTGCTGAAACAATACGGCGTATTCCATTTCCTGCACAAGGCGGCGTCCGAGGAAGATACGACCCGTATGCTGAGCCAGTTCCTCCAGAACGAACAGCCCGCGCGTCTGCCTGCCGACGCCGACGGGATGTCCAATCCGTTTCTCGGCCTCTCCAGCCGCGAGCTCGAGGTGCTGCACTACCTGCTGAAAGGTTCGGGCACAAACGAGATCGGCGAGAGGCTCAATCTGAAACAGAATACGATCTCCACCTTCAAGACCCGCATCTTCGAAAAAACGGGCACCAGGAACATCCAGGAACTCGCCGAGCTCGCCCACGTTTATAAGATCGCCACCTGACCGCTCGACGATCACCACCTGAGCGCTCAACGATCACCACCCGCCGGCTCAACGATCACCACCCGCCGGCTCATCGATCGCCACCCGACCGGGATGGCTGCGGCCGTCGCCAATGCGGTCGATCATGCGACCGGCAAACGCGTTCGCGATCTTCCGATCAACATTGAACGATTGATGGCATGACCGCGCTGCGGCAACATCGCCCGGGAATGGCGATCCCTACTGGTTTTTCTATATCGTCCCGAATCGACGTTTACCCCGGAAACAAATTATTTGCGGCAATAACGAAATATCCGGTAGTTTTTTCGGAACCTTTGTCAAACACGGATCGTGAACCTGGAAACCCAAAACCTGCCCACGGAGGTAATTCTCCAACTTGCAGAAGCCGATCGTCTCTCCTTCATCCGCAAGCTAACGGACCTTTTGCGACCGATCAACGAACTTCCCGCTTTCTATTCGACGGTATGCCGGTCCTTGGCCGAACGGCTCCGCTGCCAATGCGCCTGGCTCGTGACGATCGGGGAAGGTTTTGCGGAGATGACGATCGCGGCAGAGCATCGATCCGATGGAGCGCCTTGCATGTCCGGGAAGCACCCGATCCGCCACCTGGCCTTTTTGTTCCGGGCGTTGGACCGGCAGCAACCGTTCGTTTGTACCGACACCGGCGCTTCCGACGCGTTGGACGAGCCGGACAAGG
>DASZYU010000103.1:0-14494 GCA_035545215.1 Puia sp. | reverse complement strand
GCAATGCAGAAGTCTACCATTCGCTGCCGCTGGCGAACGACAGCGCACATACCGCCTTTTATGCCGGGAGCGCATTCTACTGGGGTGGCGCCATCGACCGGCACAACGATCACCTCGACGGCTGGAGTTTTTCCGGCTATGTCGCCCACCATGTCAGGGGTTTCCAATGTTTTTACGGATTGGATCTTTCGCTGGGCACCTATGTGGTCGGCAAATGGGATACTTCCTTCTCGGTGCTTGGATTACTTAGCGCCAGCTATTGGGTCCCGCCGCGCCAGGGGGCAAACCTGGAACCGTTCGCCGGCTACAAATTCTATGGCAGTACATCCTTCAGCGCTGGCATCAATGGCGTGCTTCCGTTCAGACACGGGGGCGAGTGGCGTTACCTGGGGCTGGAGACCTCGCTTCATCGCGAATTCGGGGATTATCTGGCGTTTCGGCAACAGCTGCCGGATTCGTTGGTCACCCTGAACGTCAAAAGCCGCTATTTCGGGACCATCGGCATCACCAGCGAGATCATCGGGCGGACGCGGAACGGCGAATGGGGGCTGCGTTTTGCCACGGGCGGGGTCCTGGGCTCCGCATACAACCGTCTGCATATCTTCGACACGGTGGAGAACAGACCGTTGGTTTATGGTTATACCGACCTTTCTTTTCACGTCACCTACCGTCGTTTCACGGGATATATCCAGGTCGACGACGCGACACATGCCACGACCGGACGTTTAGGCGTGGTATACCGGATCACCCGCCCACGTCTACCCCAGCGGCGCTCTTTTCGTCACATCGTTACCGGTCCCTGAAACCTCGTCCTTGCTTACGCCTTGACGAGCCGTTCCCGCGGATACATTTCTTCGCGCAGCTGTTTGACACGGCCGTCCTCGAGGTATTCGTCAAAGGACATCAGCCGGTCGATGATTCCCGACGGCGTCAGTTCGATCACGCGGTTGGCCACGGTCTGCAGGAACGTGTGGTCATGCGACGTCAGCAGCACGATCCCTTTGAAATTGCTCATGCTTTCGTTGAAAGCCTGGATCGATTCCAGGTCGAGATGGTTGGTCGGCTCGTCGAGGATAACGACGTTGGGATCTTGCAGCATCATGCGGCTGATCATGCAACGCACCTTCTCGCCACCCGAAAGCACGTTGGTATTCTTCAGTACCTCGTCTCCGCTGAACAGCATTTTCCCCAGGAAGCCCCGCAGGAACGGCTCGTCCACATCGGTAACGTGCGGCGGCACGAATTGCCGCAGCCAATCCATGAGGTTGATGTGCTGACCCTCGAAGTATTCGGTATTGTCATTGGGCAGATAGGCCTTGGTTACGGTCGTGCCCCATTCGAACTTTCCGCCGTCGGCATGCAGTTGACCGTTGATGATATCGAAAAAGCTGGTCAACGCGAGATGGTCTTTGCTGACAAATGCGATCTTATCGCCCTTATTGACGCTGAAACTGACGTTGGAGAACAACACATGCCCGCCTTCCGCCTTCTTGGTTAATTTTTCAATGTTGAGGATCTGGTTGCCTACCTCGCGCTGTTGTTTGAAAATTATGCCCGGATACCGCCGGTTCGACGGTTCGATCTCTTCGATGGTCAGTTTTTCGAGCGCTTTTTTACGCGAAGTGGCCTGTTTCGATTTACTGGCGTTGGCCGAGAAGCGGGCAATGAATTCGAGCAGGGCGGCGCGCTTTTCTTCGGTCTTTTTATTCTTGTCCGACAGCTGGCGGGCCATCAGCTGAGAGGACTCGTACCAGAAGGTGTAGTTCCCCGTGAAGATCTTGATCTTCTGACGGTCCACATCCGCCACATGTGTACATACCGCATCAAGGAAGTGGCGGTCGTGCGAAACGACGATGACGATATTTTCATATCCGGCCAGAAAATTTTCCAGCCAGTTGATCGTCTCGACGTCGAGGTCGTTGGTCGGTTCGTCCAGGATCAGGATATCGGGGTTGCCGAACAGCGCTTGCGCCAGCAGGACACGCACCTTCAGCGCACCGGGCAGCTCTTTCATCAGGGTCCCGTGCAACGCTTCTTTTACACCCAGATCGCTCAACAGCGCGGCCGCATCGCTCTCCGCCGTATAGCCCCCCATCTCACCGAATTCGCCTTCCAGCTCACCTGCCCGGATCCCGTCTTCCTCCGAGAAATCGGCCTTCGCGTAAATGGCATCCCGTTCCTGCATGACCTTCCACATCCGCTGATGCCCCATCAATACGGTCTTCAGCACCGTCGATTCATCGAAGGCAAAGTGGTTCTGATTCAGGACCGCCATGCGCTCTCCGGGCGTGATCTCGATGGTTCCTTTTGTTGGATCGATCTCCCCGGCGAGGATCTTTAAAAAAGTCGATTTCCCGGCCCCGTTGGCGCCGATCACCCCGTAACAATTCCCTTTTGTGAATGTGAGATTGACTTCGTCGAATAAGACCCTTTTCCCAAAGGACAGGGTAATGTTGTTCACTCTGATCATGCGCTAAATTATAAGCCGCATCCGACGGCTTTTGTGGGCGCAAAGGTAACACTTTTGCACCAACCAGCGTAACGGATTTGCGGGTGCCCGCGCCAGCACTTTTGAGCGTGGCTTATTTATCCGTCGACAAACCTGCCCTTCCGTACTCTTTGTTCAGCCGGGCGATATTCTGTATCGAGATCTCCTTGGGGCAGACCGCTTCGCAGGCGCCCGTAGCCGTACAACTGCCGAAACCCTCCTTGTCCATCTGGGCGATCATGGAGGTCACCCTCGTCTTTCGCTCGGGATCCCCCTGCGGTAACAGCGCCAGGTGAGAGACTTTTGCCGAAACAAAGAGCAGCGCCGAACTGTTCTTGCATGCCGCCACACACGCCCCGCAGCCGATACAGGCCGCAGCTGCAAAAGCGGTGTCCGCCTTTTCTTTTTCAATGGGGATCGCATTGGCATCCACTGCATTCCCGGTGTTCACGGAAATATAGCCTCCGGACTGGATGATCCGGTCAAAGGCGCTGCGGTCCACGACCAGGTCCCTGATCACCGGGAAGGATTTCGCCCTCCAGGGTTCGACGACGATCGTATCGCCGTCTTTGAAGGCCCGCATGTGCAACTGACAGGTGGTCGTACCTTCCCACGGCCCGTGCGGCCGGCCGTTGATGTACATGGAACACATACCACAGATCCCTTCGCGGCAATCGTGATCGAAGGCGATCGGGTCGTTGCCCTCCGCCACCAATCGTTCGTTCAGCACGTCGAACATCTCCAAAAATGACATTTCAGAGGAGATACCGCTGACTTTGTAGGTCTCGAACCGGCCTTTGTCCTGCTTGTTTTTCTGTCTCCAGACTTTAAGCGTGAGGTTCATTGTATAGTGTTCCATATGCGATTCTGTGCGTTCTTTTTCGATGGTAAGATGTTATTTATAGCTCCGTTGTACCGGGTGCGCCACGACGAACTCCAGCTGCTCCTTGTGTAACTCCCAGTTGCCGTCGCCCTTGTATTCCCATGCCGAAACGAACAGGAAGTGCTCGTCGTCCCTTTTAGCCTCTCCCTCTTCGGTTTGCATCTCTTCGCGGAAATGTCCACCGCAGCTCTCACGGCGGTCCAATGCATCCTGGCACATCAGTTCGCCCAATTCGATAAAATCGGCTACCCGGCCTGCCTTGTCGAGCTCGGGATTGAATTCCCCGACCGCGCCGGTGATCCGAACGTCGCGCCAGAATTCGGCTTTGAGTTCGCGTATCTCTCCAATGGCGGTTTTGAGACCGGCTTCGTTCCGCGCCATTCCGCATTTATCCCACATGATCTTGCCCAGTCGCTTGTGAAAGCTCTCGGGACTCTGGGTGCCCTTGATGTTCATCAGGCGGTTGATCCGGTCGGCCACCGCTTTTTCGGCCGTTTGGAACGCTTCATGCGTGGTCGGGATCGGCTTGGTGCGTATCTCGTCCGCGAGGTAGTTACCGATCGTATACGGGATCACGAAATAACCATCCGCCAGCCCTTGCATGAGCGCGGAAGCCCCCAGCCGGTTTGCGCCGTGATCACTGAAATTGGCTTCGCCCAACGCATAGAGACCGGGAACCGTCGTCATCAGCTCGTAATCGACCCAAAGACCACCCATCGTGTAGTGCACGGCGGGATAGATCCTCATCGGCGTCGAATAAGGGTCTTCGCCGGTGATCTTGTTGTACATGTCGAATAGGTTGCCGTATTTCTCCCTGACCACCTCGATGCCGTGCCGGCGAATGTCCTCCTCCGAGGGGTTCTCGATGCCGTGTTTGCGGCATTCGGTCCTGCCATATCGTTCGATCGCCGATGCATAATCGAGATAAACCGCTTGTCTCGACGTGCCTACCCCATAGCCGGCGTCGCAACGCTCTTTTGCCGCGCGCGAGGCAACGTCCCGGGGCACCAGGTTGCCAAAGGCAGGATAACGTCTTTCGAGATAATAGTCGCGCTCTTCGGCCGGGATCTCGTTCGGTTTACGCGGGTCGTTTTGTTGTTTGGGCACCCAAATGCGGCCATCGTTACGCAGCGATTCGGACATGAGCGTCAGCTTGGATTGATGTTCGCCCGTGACGGGTATGCAGGTGGGATGGATTTGTGTAAAACACGGGTTGCCGAACCAGGCGCCCTTCTTGTGCGCCTTCCAGGCAGCCGTGACATTGCTGCCCATTGCGTTCGTGGACAAATAGAACACATTGCCATATCCGCCGCTGCAAAGCAGCACGGCGTGGCCGAAATAGCGTTCGAGCTGTCCCGTGATGAGGTTGCGCGCGATGATCCCACGAGCCTTGCCGTCTATAACGACCACGTCCAGCATTTCATGGCGGCTGTACATCTCCACGTTGCCGAGCGCCACCTGGCGCTCTAAGGCCTGGTAAGCACCGATCAGCAGCTGCTGGCCCGTTTGCCCCGCGGCATAGAAGGTCCGCTGGACCTGTACCCCGCCGAAGGAGCGGTTGCTCAGTAATCCGCCGTATTCCCTTGCAAAGGGCACGCCCTGCGCGACGCATTGATCGATGATATTGGCACTGACTTCCGCGAGACGGTAGACATTGGCTTCCCGCGAACGATAATCGCCACCCTTGATCGTATCGTAGAAAAGCCGGAACACACTGTCACCGTCATTCTGGTAGTTCTTGGCAGCGTTGATGCCCCCCTGGGCCGCAATACTGTGCGCGCGCCGCGGAGAATCCTGGAAACAGAACGCCTTTACCTTGTATCCCATCTCACCGAGAGAGGCGGCCGCCGAGGCGCCGGCCAGCCCCGTGCCAATAACGATCACTTCCAGGTGGCGTTTGTTGGCGGGGTTCACCAGTTTGACATGTCCCTTATAGTCTTCCCATTTTTTGTCCAGCGGTCCGGCGGGAATTTTTGAATTCAGCATGAGCAATTTTTTGAATTAATTCGAGGATGATCAAACCCAGTCAAAATACATCGAAACAGGCATCATGGCAAAGGCTATCGGAACGATGATCGAAAAACCGATGCCGATGCCGTTGATCAGACGCAGATAGCGGCTGTTCGATACGCCCAGCGAGCGAAAGGCGCTCTGGAAACCATGCAGGAGATGATAGGCCAGCGCCAGACAACCGATCACATAAAGGCCGACATACCAGCCATTGTGGAACGTATCCTTCATCAGGCTGAAGAGGTCGTGCACGGTTACCCCCGGGGGATAGGTTACTTCCGGCATGTCCAGGAACCTGGAGGGTATCCAGAAGTTGCGGATATGGATGACCAGGAACAGCAGGACGAACGTACCGAGCCAGCCCATATAGCGAGAATACCATTTGCTGCCGCGATTGCCCATCGGCACCTGATAACCCACGCCCCTCCTTTTACGGTTCTGCTGCTCCAGCACGTAGGCCTGGACAATGTGCAGGATAAAGCCGATGAAAAGTCCTATTTCCAGTACACGCGGCACAACGGTAGCCCCGAGGAAATTGGCGGCCAGATTGAACATCTGACCGTCATCCATCGCCCAGATGCACGCGTTGACGCATACATGGACGATCAGGAAGAGGATCAGGAAAATCCCGGTGAGGCCCATCACGAATTTTTTGCCTACGGAGGAAGTAAAGAGTTCAGACCATTTCATGTGTTCATAATTGATATTCAAAGGTCACATGCAGTCGGCTTCGCCTCGTGTCATGTGTTCATAATTGATATTCAAAGGTCACATGCAGTCGAGACCTTCCTCAAAGCTTCGTTCCTCGCTTTTCCTCGGTCGTTCCCTTCGCTTCCCTCGGGAATGCCTCGTGTCATGTGAATTCATTTTCAGCGATCCGCGCAAATTTAGTACAGGAATGGTTGCAAAATCGCTTTCATTTGCTTTTTTTGTAGGTAGAAGGACCGGACACCCTGAAAATCACGGTTGTTTACGTATCTTAGCCGCCTGATCTCCGCTTTTTGCGGTCATAGATACATGCGAAAATCCTGAACAAATTACCTGAAATGGCAAAGCACGAAGAAGATTTTGACGCGAACCTCACCGGCGACGAGGGACAAAGCGAGGAGAGCAAGAGCGGCTGGTTCAGACGCATCAAAAAAGGGATACTTACCTCCACGGCAGAAAAGAAGGAAACCCCGGAAGGCCTCTGGACAAAATGCCCCAACTGCAACTATATCTGTACGGTAACCGAACTCCGGGAAAACCTGTTCGTTTGCCCGAAATGTAACCATCACCACCGGATAGGCAGCACCGAATATTTCGACATACTCTTCAACGATAACCACTACGAAGTCCTTTTCGAGAACATCCGGTCGAAGGATTTCCTTCATTTCACCGACCTGAAGTCCTATCAGAAGCGGCTGGAAGAGACCTGGGCCAAGACAGAGATCACCGATTCCATCCGCATCGCCACCGGCGAGGTTAAAGAACACCGGATGGTCATTGGGTGCATGGATTTCGAATTCATCGGCGGGTCGCTGGGCAGTGTTATGGGCGAACGCATTTCGCGGGCGGCCGACTATTGTCTAACGCACCGGTTACCACTGCTGATCATTTGCAAATCGGGTGGGGCCCGGATGATGGAAAGCGCCTTTTCGCTGATGCAACTGGCCAAGGTCTCGGGTAAGCTGTCCCAGCTGACGGACGCAAAAATACCTTACATATCGCTGTTGACCGACCCGTCTTTCGGCGGTATTTCCGCCTCCTTCGGAATGCTGGGCGATCTGAACATCGCCGAACCGGGGGCGCTGATCGGCTTTGCAGGCCCGCGCGTGATCAAAGAGACCATCAAGAAAGACCTGCCCGAAGGTTTCCAGCGGAGCGAATTCCTGTTAGAGCATGGGTTCCTGGATTTTATCGTCAACCGCAAAGAGCTGAAAGAGAAGATAGCTACGCTGATCACCTTGTTCAAAGGTTAGATGCCCGAGTCTCACCCATTCATGAGCGAAATAAAGAACAGATCTGCCTACCACGATTATTTCATCGAAGAGAAATACGATGCAGGTATGGTATTGTCCGGAACGGAGGTCAAATCCATCCGCGAAGGCAAGGTGAATTTCGTAGACAGCTTCTGCGTCTTTTTCAAAGGAGAGCTCTGGGTCCGCAACATGCACATCGCCGAGTACCGCTTCGGCACCACCAATAACCATATCGCCGTTCACGACCGCAAGCTGCTGCTCACCAAACGCGAGCTGCGAAAACTGGAAGGCCGGATCAAGGAAAAAGGCCTCACGATCGTTCCGCTCCGCATCTTTTTCAACGAAAAAGGATATGCCAAGCTGGAGATAGGATTGGGACGCGGGAAAAAACAATACGACAAACGCGAGACCATCAAACAGCGGGACACCCAAAAAGAGATCAAGCGCTACCTCAACCGGCAATAAATACAGGGCAGGCCCGTTTTTTGTATTATCTTATCGGCTGATGCAAAGATTATTATATATAGGCCTGTTCCTCGCACTCCATGGTCAGCTTTCGGCCCAGGTGGTGTCCGGCGCCTGGTACGGGCATGCCGACGTGAATGTGGCCGGTATGCATAACAACTACCTCACGGAACTGGTCATCAAACAAAAGGGCGACCGCGTCGAGGGCATCTTCGGATACTATTTCCGAGACAAGTACCAAAGTTTTTACATACACGGACGATACGACCCCAAAACCAAACAGATCACCATTCTGAATATCCCGGTTATCTACTACGGTTCCAACTCCACTGTCAACAGCATCGATTGCAACACGAATTTTATTGGGGTGGTGATCCAGTCCAAGCTCGGCAGCACGGTTAAAGGCACCTTCTATCACGATGAGAAATACAAGTACATGTGCCCCGACCTCACAGTGAGTTACGAACTAGACAAGTCTGATAATCAAAGCGATAGCATTAATCCCAGGGCGGTCGCCACGACGCGGATCTGGAAGCCACAGTCGGATGATTTTGTCGTGGACGTTTCCAACCCGTCCCCTCCCGTTGCCTCGCAAACCCCAGTCAATGCCTATCCTCCGCCGCCCCTCGAGGATACCGGTCTGGCGGCGGTAATGCCCGACAGCAACAAGGCGATCGTCCGCACGGACGGCGCCACGGCGGATAGTGCGAAAAAGATCGTGGCGGTCACACCGCCGGTTGTACCGCCCTCCGACAGCAATGCAATAACGCCCGTGGAACCGGCTTCCACACCCCGGCCCGATCCGACGAAGGCCGACACCCGAAAGATCGAAACATCGTTCTCCAGGCGGAAAGCGGTGTTGAACCAGGAGTTCGACGTAGAGTCGGATTCCGTTCGCCTCAGCTTCTACGACAACGGTGAGATCGACGGCGACAGCATTTCCGTGTTTGTCAACAATGAATTGGTGCTTAGCCACCAGGAACTGGAAGCGAAGGCCTTTAATGTCTATCTCCGCCTCGACAGCACCCGCGACGTGAATGAGATCTCGATGTTCGCCGAGAACCTCGGAAGGATCCCGCCGAATACCGCCCTGATGGTCGTTACGGACGGGAAGAACCGGTATGAGGTGTTTATGAGCAGTAGTCTGACGGAGAATGCTACGATCAGGCTCAGGCGCAAAAAGAACGCCCTTCCCTAGCCTGCCTTCATGGTAACCGCCCATCACGCTGCCGATACGTTGTCGCCTTAGAACAGCTCGGCCTGAGATGATTCTTCACGCGGCTCTTCCTTGTGGCCCCATTCCATTTCGACACTCCTGGTAAAATCGAAGAGCTTGCTGCCGACGGCCTTCCACCCCATCACTTCAACGAAAGCAGCGATTTTGATCTTCTGCGTCTTCGCGCTTGCGCCGCGGCCGGACCGGATCACGACCACCGGTTCCGGAGCCAGGGTCACCAGCTCCAGGCGATTGCCCTCGCCCTCTTTGATGAAAAGGAATTTATTATGCAGCGTGGTCGTTTCAATCTTGAACCGCTTCACATTGTATTGCAGCTTCTCGTTGTCGAGATAGATCGCGGTGATGACTTTGTCCGGATCGAATTTCCGGATATCCAATACCTTGTCGGCATCGAAGCGTTGCGTCAATTCCGTATCTGTCACCACGTAGGTTCCGTCGGAAAAGATCACCAGCAGCCGCTCGTCGTCTTCGAAACTGCCGACATATTCGCCCTTTTCCTCGGTATTGAGACGACCGAAGGTCGGGTCGAACCAGATCTTCCTTCCGCTGAGCGTCGCCTTGCCAGCTTCCTTGAACTTCACCGTTCGGATAGGATATTTGGTCACCTGGTTTCCGAGTACACCCCGGTTCTTGATCTCCAGCTGTTCGAAATAGAAATCGAATTCCTTCTTTTTAGCCGTGCTCGACGGGCTCAGGACGATATGAACCACCTCTGCCTCTCCATTCGGGTTCGCCGACAAATAATTGACGCGCGTCTTCGGGTCGCCGCCCTTCGCGACATCGTATTCCTTGTCGCGCGTGACGCCGGTCACGTTGAAGCGTTTGGCATAGCTGACGCCGCTCTTCCCGTCGGTATAGACCATGTTATAGGTGGTCCGCTCGTCGTTCTTCCGGAAGACCGCGACATGTAAGATGTCTTTCCCGATGAAGGTCTTGTCCGCGACGCGGACCACCTTCATCTTACCGCCTTTGGTAAAGGCGATGATATCGTCCAGGTCCGAGCAGTCGGTAACGAATTCATCCTTTTTCAGACCGCTGCCGATAAATCCTTCCGCCCGGTTGACATACAGCTTCACATTGGCAATGGCGACCTGTTGCGCCTGGATCGCTTCGAAGAGCCGCATTTCCGTCTTGCGTTCGCGGCCCTTTCCGTATTTCTTCAGCAGATTGTCATAGTACGCCACGGCGAAATCGACGAGGTTGTTGAGATCGTGTTTCACCTGTTTGATATCGGCATCCAACGCCTTGATCTGTGCGTTCAGCTCTTCGATGTCGAGGCGATAGATGCGCCGGACGGGCTTTTCAGTCAGCTTGACGATGTCTTCGCGCGTGACCGCCCTGCGCAATTGTTTGCGGAACGGTTCGAAGGCTTTGGCAATGGCGTCCAGCACTTTTTCCCAGGTGTCGTGTTTTTTCTCGAGCTCCTTATAGATGCGTTCCTCGAAGAAGATCTTTTCCAGCGAGGTAAAATGCCATTTCTCCTGCAATTCGGCAAGCTTGATCTCGAGCTCGCATTTGAGCAGGTCCTTGGTGTGATCCACCGACAGCGTCAACAATTCGCGAACGCCGAGGAACTGCGGCTTCTTGTCGACGATCACGCAGGCATTGGGCGAGATACTGACCTCGCAATCCGTGAATGCATAAAGGGCGTCGATCGTGATATTCGGTGATATACCCGGCGCCAGGTCGATTTGGATCTCCACTTCAGCTGCCGTATTGTCGGTCACTTTCCGGACCTTGATCTTCCCCTGGTCGTTCGCCTTGAGGATCGAGTCGATCAACTGGGTCGTCGTGACGCCGTAAGGCACATCTTTCACGATCAGCGTCTTCTTGTCCAACTCTTCGATATGCGAGCGGACGCGCAGCTTGCCGCCCCGCTTGCCATCGTTGTAATTGGTGACATCGACCATCCCGGCAGTAAGGAAATCGGGATAAAGATCGAATTTTTTACCCTTGAGGTATTTCATGGCGGCCTCGCACAGCTCGCAGAAATTATGGGGAAGGATCTTGGTCGCCAGACCAACGGCAATCCCTTCCGCGCCCTGGGCCAGCAGCAACGGAAACTTCATCGGGAGCGTGATGGGTTCATTGTTGCGTCCGTCATAACTCAGCTGCCATTCGGTCGTCTTCGCATTGAAAGCCACTTCCAGCGCGAATTTGCTCAAACGGGCCTCGATATAGCGGGAGGCCGCGGCGTCATCACCGGTTCGGACATCGCCCCAATTGCCCTGCGTATCGACCAGCAGCTCTTTCTGCCCCATGTTTACCAACGCCTCGCCGATGCTCGCATCGCCATGCGGATGGTATTTCATGCTCGAGCCGATGATATTGGCCACCTTGTTGAACCGCCCGTCATCCATTTCCTTCATGGCATGCAGGATGCGCCGCTGTACCGGTTTGAGACCGTCCTCCACCGCGGGCACCGCTCTTTCGAGAATGACATAGGAGGCATAGTCCAGGAACCAGTTTTTATACTGACCGGTGACGCCGGTCTCGTTTCCGTGCAGATCGTCGGTAGATTTACTCTTCGCCATAGTTTAGTTCCATTTATTGCGCCGTATCGGCAGGGATCGCCTCCTCGACCACCGGCGTTCCATTCTTCGATTTGATCTCGAAATCGCGCATCCCTTTCAGTTCCCCCTGCACATCCAGCTCGCCGGCCGCAACCAGTTGCTTGATCCGCCACAGGAGGTAGGCGTCACCGGTCGTCTGTTTGGCCTTGTTGAGGAACTGGGCGATCAGCTTGCTGGCCCTGACCCAGTCGCCCGTGATCAGTTTTCGCAATTCGTCGTCATAATAAGTGTAGGGGTGCTGGGATAGTTTTTTCCCGCCTTCCAATATCCGCACGCCGCCGTTCTCCTGGCACAGTTTGGACCACTCGTCGGGGTCCACCTCGAATTCCGAGAGCGTGATCGGACGCGCGAGTTTGCGCGCCTTCAGGAATTCGCGTGGTGGGATCTGAAAAAGGTGTTCCGGGTAGAAGATCAGTCCTTTTTCATTGATGAAGGGCAGGTTGTTCAGGTAGAGGACAAATACCCGCCCCTGAAATTCCTTCAGCTGGCTCATCAGCCAATAATAGCCGCTGACGTCGTGTTTGTTCTGCGCGGCCCAGATCCAGACTACCTCTGTTTTGGCGGCGGTCAGCCGTTGTTTCAGCGCAGCGACTTTTTCGTTATCGTCACCTGCTCCCCCCGGTCCCATCCGGCCTTCATAATCGCCGCCTGCCAGTACTTCGTACCACCACTGCCGGCGTACCCCGATGCCTTCGGGCGTATAAATGCCGGTAATAGGACCGACGGCAAAATCGTCTTCTATCAGGATCACTTCGCCCTGGAACGACGGCTCCAGGTCGAATGCCTTTTGCAACGCGGCGATATCACTGTATTGAAAAACGATGTGGATCATGTTATGCTTTTTCTCCCTCCACGAGGTCGAGCTCGACCTTCAGATTTTTGATAATGAATTCCTGGCGCTCCTGTGTATTCTTGCCCATGTAGTACTCCAGTATTTGCTGGATATGGGTGTCCTTCATGATCATGACGGGCTGTTTGTGCATGTCCGGACCAATGAAGGCCGCAAACTCGTCCGGGGATATCTCTCCCAGGCCCTTGAAACGGGTGATCTCCGGTTTGCCACCGAGTTTTTTAACGGCCGCCTGTTTTTCCCCCTCGTCATAACAATAGTGCGTCTCCTGTTTGTTCCGGACGCGGAAAAGCGGCGTCTCGAGGATATAGACATGCCCGTTCTTCACCAGGTCGGGAAAGAACTGCAGGAAGAACGTCATCAACAAGAGACGGATGTGCATCCCGTCCACGTCGGCGTCGGTCGCGACGACGATATTGTTGTACCGCAGCCCTTCGATGCCCTCTTCCACGTTCAGGGCATGCTGCAGCAGGTTGAACTCTTCGTTTTCGTAAACGACCTTCTTGGTCAATCCAAAACAATTGAGCGGTTTGCCCCGGAGGCTGAAAACAGCCTGCGTTTCCACGTTCCGGGCTTTGGTGATACTGCCGCTGGCCGAGTCGCCCTCGGTGATGAAGATGGTACTTTCCTTTTGTTTTTCGAGTACCTGTTCCCGGTCCTTTCCGGTAGCCTCCTCGTTGTAGTGGTACCGGCAGTCGCGGAGTTTCCGGTTATGGAGGTTCGCTTTTTTCGCGCGCTCGTTGGCCAGTTTCTTGATGCCCGCAAGGTCTTTCCGCTCGCGCTCGCTCTGTTCGATGCGTTTTTTCAACGCCTCGGCGGTCGTCGGGTTCTTATGCAGGAAATTATCCAGTTCTTTGGCCAGGAAATCGCCGACGAAATTCTTCATCGTCGCACCGCCTTCGGCCACGTTCTGGCTACCCAGCTTGGTTTTGGTCTGGGATTCGAACACCGGCTCGATTACGCGCACCGAGATGGCAGCCACGATACTTTGCCGGATATCCGACGCCTCGTAGTCCTTTTTGTAGAAATCGCGGATCACCTTGACAAAGGACTCCCGAAAGGCCTGCTGGTGCGTCCCTCCCTGGGTCGTGTACTGCCCGTTGACAAAGCTGAAGATCTCCTCCCCATAGTCGTTGTTGTGGGCGAAAGCCACCTCGATATCCTCTCCCTTCAGGTGCACGATGGGATAACGCAGCTCGTCCTCATTGGTGCGGCGCTGAAGCAGATCGAGCAACCCGTTCTTCGAAACATATTTCTTCCCGTTGAAATTGATCACCAGTCCGGCGTTCAGGTAGCAATAGTTCCAGAACTGGTTATCCATGTACTCGTTGAGGAAGTGGAAGTTCTTGAAGACGGTATCGTCCGGCACGAAGGTCACCAGCGTCCCGTTCTGCTCGGCGGTTTTCGTTTCCTTGTATTCCTTCGTTAACACGCCCCTGGTGAACTCCGCGGTCTTCTCCTTGCCATCCCGGAAGGCCGATACCTTGAAATAGCTGCTCAACGCGTTCACCGCCTTGGTTCCAACCCCATTCAGCCCCACCGATTTCTGAAAGACCTTGCTGTCGTATTTAGCGCCTGTGTTGATCTTGCTGACCACGTCCACCACCTTCCCCAGCGGGATGCCGCGGCCATAATCACGGATGGTAACGGACCGTTTGTCGACGGTGACATCCACCTGCTTGCCATAACCCATCGTATATTCGTCAACACAGTTGTCAATCACCTCTTTGAGAAGGACATAGATGCCGTCATCGGGACTGCTCCCGTCGCCCAGTTTCCCGATATACATGCCGGGGCGAAGACGGATGTGCTCCCGCCAGTCCAGTGTCTTAACGCTTTCGTCGTTGTACTCGAACAAATTAGATTTTTCTGCCATAATTCTTATAGACCGCCGGTGTGTCCGAAGGCCGCAATATACTCAAACGAACGGAGAGACGGATTATTTCTAATCTACAGTGGTGGATATCGCGCCCCAGGGGCCTTTCTGAAAAGTAGCCCCGGGCGCGATATCTCTAATGATTGTACGA
>DASZYU010000102.1:0-5207 GCA_035545215.1 Puia sp. | reverse complement strand
TGCTCGCATTCCGCAAAACTGTTCGTAGTCGATCAGCGCCGTGATCGAAGGGTTCCTCCCGTTGAGCGGGTTGTCTTCCCTTGCACGGATGGTGAATGTCCGGCTCTCGAAATTCAACGCGTCGAAGATATACAAGCGGCCGGATAACGGTTCGCCCACTCCGGTGATGACCTTGATGACTTCGAGCGCCTGGAGACTCCCGATGATCCCCGGCAGTACGCCCAGCACGCCACCTTCCGCGCAGCTCGGCACCAGGCCCGGCGGGGGCGGGGTAGGATACAGGTCGCGGTAATTGGGCCCGAGCCTTCCTTCCCGGTCGCGGTAGTTGAATACGGACACCTGGCCCTCGAACTGGAAGATGGACGCGTAGACATTGGGCTTTCCCAGGAGCACAGAGGCGTCATTGACCAGGTAACGGGTTGGGAAATTGTCTGTTCCGTCCGCGATCACGTCATAGTCGCGTAAAATGTCCGGCGCATTCTGCGAATTGAGATGGACGTTGTACAGGTTGATCCGGATATGCGGGTTCAGCGCCTCCAGCCGGCGGCGGGCGGCCTCTACTTTGGGTTGACCGATCGCATCGACGCCGAAGAGGACCTGCCGTTGCAGATTGCTGTCATCCACGACATCGAAATCGACGATGCCGATCGTTCCCACGCCCGCTGCAGCCAGGTAGAGAAGAACAGGACTGCCCAGACCGCCTGAACCGATCACCAGTACCCTGGCCGCCTTCAGCTTTTGCTGCGCTTCCATGCCAAATCCGGGGATGATGATATGCCGGTTATAGCGTGCCAGTTCCTCTTTGGTAAAGACCGGTGCTTCCGCGCGCCGGCCTTGCGTTGGTGAACCTTCCCGGGAGTCCGGCTGCGACGCCTGTCCGCCGGGACTGCCGCCGGCGATCGCGGGGATGATGCTCACGACAGAGCCTTCGCTGACAGCGGATTGCTCCTGCTGCAGATCGCGGATGTCGTCATTGCCGATAAAGATGTTCACATAGCTGCGGATCCTCCCCTGGTCGTCCAGCAGGTGTTTCTTCAGATCGGGAAAATTGCTCGTCAGCTCTTCGACCGTGTCCTTTATGGTCCCCGGCCTGACTTGTAACCTGGCCGCGTTATTGGTAAACTTTCGAAGAGGCGTTGGAATAATGACCGTTGCCATTTTGATTGTTCTTTTAGGTGTATTGATAGTCGATAATGCTTTCTTCTTCGAATTGAAATGCTTCATCTAACAACCACGACCGCAAATGGATCGCTTTTTCGCCGCCTTCTTCCATGACGGAAATGATGACGTAGGAAAAGTACGGTTGAGCCGATTGACGATCGTGTTCCGACGGAATAGCCGGGTGTTTGGGATGCGAATGATAGACTCCCAGGAGGATCCAGTCGTGCAGCAGGGCATGACGCTCCGCCTCCATATAATCCTGCGGCGAGATCTCGAAACGCCTGGTCTTATCCCCTTCTTTCGAATTGTCCACGACGAGTATGTCCTCGACAAGCCGGGTGCCGTCATGTTCCTCCCTGCCGAACAGGAACCCGCAACATTCGTCCGGAAAAGTGTTGAGTGCGTCTTCGGTCAGCAGTTGTCTGACCCTTGGTTCGATAATGATCATGCTAACAATTTTTGGGTGATCTCACTATATTTATCGGCGTTATCCGGCAGGACGGTGACCAGGGTCCCTTCGTCGAGGCTCCTTGCGATACGGATGGTGCCCGCCAGGTTGGCGGCTGAAGAAGGACTCAACAGTAAGCCTTCTTCCTGCCAGGCGCGCCGGATGAGCGAATGGGCTTCCTCCGTGCTCACTTCCTCGTTCGCATCCGCTACGGCCGGATCGTAGATCCCCGGCACCAACGCCGTCTCGAGATGTTTCCATCCTTCCAGGCCATGCATGGCGGTATCCGGTTGCAACGAGATCAAACGGATCGAAGGCTTCAACTCCCGCAGCCTCCGCCCCGTACCGACAAAGGTGCCGGTGGTACCCAGCCCTGCGACGAAATGCGTGATCTGCGGCAGCGCGGAAAAGATCTCGGGCGCGGTCGTATGATAATGCGCTTTCCAGTTGTTGTCGTTCTTATATTGATCGGCATAAAAATAGGCGGCGGGATCTTCCAGCGCCAAAGCCCGGGCCACCTGTTGCGCGCCATCGGTCCCTTCCATTTTTGACGTCAGTATCAACCGGACGCCCAGCGACCGGAGGATATCCTTCCGTTCCCGGGTGGCATTCTCGGGCAGACAAAGCGCGACGGGGATATTCAGCCGTTTGGCGATATGGGCATACGCGATCCCGGTATTCCCGCTGGTCGCGTCGAGGATCGTCTTTTTCCGCGTCAGCCTTCCTTCTTCGATTGCCCTGCGGATGATCTGGTAGGCGCCGCGCGCCTTGACGCTGCCTGACAGTTGCATCCACTCTTTCTTGGCAAATACCTGCACCTTCGGATGCTCGAAAAGACGCGTGATCCGGTGTAACGGGGTATGGCCGATCTCCTTTTCCAGTGCGCGGACCGTAGCGACCAGCGAAACATCGGCAGGAGAGAGGATTGTTGTTGACATTTGATTCGAATGAATAAATAAAAAAAGCCCCACTTGTGGTGGAGCTTCGTATATTAATTGATAATAGTTCGATCAGCCTATAAGAGGTCATCCTCCACCGTAATAACCGTGGTTTGCCGACAACAGCAACAACAACATATCGTATGACAGGTCCTGGTCACTTTGGATGGATGATGGAGCAAAAGTAGCATAAACCTCGGGGATTTCCTACGGGATACCCGGTAATTTGTATTTTTGAGGCAATTTTAACGAACTGGCATGGATAATCCCGCCCTCGCTGGCAAAAAGATTGCAGCCGGAAAGGCTATAGATTATATTCGCAATGGAATGACCCTCGGATTAGGGACGGGCTCTACGGCCTATTGGGCCATCCAGGGCATCGGTGAAAGGGTAAAACAGGGATTGGCGGTCCGCGCCATTGCGACTTCTGTCCAGTCGGAAGACCTTGCCCGGGAACTGGATATTCCGCTGGTCCCGTTCTCGGAGATCGATCATCTCGACATCACCATTGATGGCGCCGACGAGGTCGACCCAAGGCTCAATCTGATCAAGGGCGGTGGGGGAGCGCTTTTACGCGAAAAGATCGTGGCATCCATCACCGATTTCTACATTATCATCGTGGACGAGAGCAAACTGGTGGACAGGCTCGGTCGGTTCCCGCTCCCTGTCGAGGTGGCCCCGTTCGGTTGGGAGCTCACCATGCGGAGGCTCGCCGGGCTCGGATGTACGCCGCACAGACGGATGTCGGGCGCCAACCCGTTTCTTACCGACAACCAGCATTTTATCCTCGATTGTCTTTTCGGACCGATCGCCGATCCTGTGTCGCTCCACCAGCAGGTGAGTGCCATCACCGGCGTCATGGAAGACGGTTTCTTTATCGACATGGCCAGTATCGTCATTGCCGGATCCGCCAACGGCGACACCCGCCTATTGTCAAAACCCAGTTGAGGCAATGAAAAAGATCGTGCTCGCCACCGCCGGTTTGTTCCTGTGCCTAAGGCCCTTCGGTCAACCCCATGTCGCCATTCGTCCGACAGACGGGGAACCGGACATCATCCGCAAAGCGGCCCATGTCGTTCCTGCGCCGCGACAATTACGCTGGCAGCAGCTCGAACTGACCGCGTTCCTGCATTTTGGCATCAACACGTTTACGAACAGGGAGTGGGGTGATGGGAAGGAAGACATTTCCCAATTCGATCCCGCCAATCTCGATGCGCGTCAATGGGTCCGGGTGCTAAAAGCGGCCGGTTTCAGACAGGTCATCCTGACGGCCAAACACCACGACGGCTTTTGCCTCTGGCCGAGCAAATGCACCAGCCACACCATCGAAAACACGCCTTATAAGGACGGTCATGGCGACATCGTCAAAGAAGTGTCGGATGCCTGCCGGCAATATGGACTCGGCTTCGGCGTCTATCTTTCGCCGTGGGACAGGAACTCGCCCGCCTACGGCGATTCGCTCCGGTACAACGAACTGTTCCTGCACTGGCTGAACGAACTGCTTACGAATTATGGGAAAGTCGACGAGGTCTGGTTCGACGGCGCCAACGGCGAGGGACCCAACGGTAAGAAACAGGTCTATGCCTTTGAAGCCTGGTACCACCTGATCCGGAAACTACAGCCGCAGGCGGTAATAGCCGTAATGGGACCCGATGTGCGATGGGTTGGGACCGAAAGCGGCGAAGGCCGCCTGACCGAATGGAGCGTCATGCCGGTGAACGCCGGCACACAAGCCAGCATCGCGGGCAATTCCCAGCAGGACGAAACCTTTCCGCCGCTGGGCGATCTCATGAACGACGATCTGGCCAGCCGCGCCAAACTGATGAAAGCCAGCGGGCTCATCTGGTATCCCGCAGAGACCGACGTCTCCATCCGCCCGGGATGGTTCTATCATCCCGCCGAAGATGCGAAAGTGATGACCCCGGCTCGCCTGATGGATATCTATTTTAGCAGCGTCGGCCGTAATAGCGTGCTGCTGTTGAACATTCCTCCAAACAAACAAGGTTTGATCAGCGACGCCGACATCCGAACCCTGCGCGCGTGGCGAAAGGATTGGGAGGCCACTTTTTCGCATAATCTCGCTTCAGGAGCGATCGTTCGCAGTCCCAACGGGAAGAACGCCGCCCGACTGTTCGACGGCAACGATTCGACCGCCTGGACGACCCGCGGCAATGATACTACTGCGACGATCGACTTTCTGCTGCCCGGCCCGAGGACTTTTGACATTTTGCTGTTACAGGAGAACATCAGGGTAGGACAGCGAGTGGAAAAATGGGCGCTCGAGTACAAGGATGGACAGGAATGGAAAACGATCACCGAAGGTACGACGATAGGGTACAAACGATTGCTGCGGTTTGCCCCCGTGACCGCGCGTTTCGTGCGCCTGAGGATCCTCTCCTCGCGTTTAAACCCTACGATCGCTGCATTCGGATTGTACCGGCTGGCACAAACAAAACAGCCCGCACCCGCCCCCTCACCCGCGACCGCAACCATCCCCGCACCCGCCGCCTCACCCGGCGGTATTCATCATTTCACGCTCGCCAGGCACGATTTCCTGCTGGACAGCCGTCCCTTCCAAATCATCAGCGGCGAGATGCATCCAGCCCGCATCCCCCGCGAATACTGGCTCCAGCGGATCAGGATGGCCAGGGCGATGGGTT
>DASZYU010000101.1:0-11723 GCA_035545215.1 Puia sp. | reverse complement strand
ATTGCTGCGGGAACTTCCGGTGCAACGCGATCACTCTCCAGTCTGCGACAAACCCATTGTTTTGCACCGTGCGCACATCCGGCAAGGCGCTGCCCGTGAAGCTGGGACTCGGCCACGACGAAGTCGCCGACACCTTCGTCTCCTTCCCGACCGGCACGAACAACAGATCGCCCGACCCCTTCATGCGCACCTGCGTTGAAAATTCAAGCGGTTGACCCTGGTCTCCGCCTGCAGCCAGCCCTGCAGCCCATCCCGGCAATGGCGCGGTCAATGCGTTTGACCACTGTTCCGTCGTTACCTTTCCCGCCGCCAGTCTCAGTTCCGAAGAATCCGCTCCCGGTGCGGCGGCCCCGCCCTTCGTAGCCAGGTGTAGCACCACATCCTCGTTCAATCCCTGCAGGTCGCTGATATTGAAAAAGACCTG
Source organism: Puia sp. (assembly GCA_035545215.1). Classification (GTDB taxonomy): domain Bacteria; phylum Bacteroidota; class Bacteroidia; order Chitinophagales; family Chitinophagaceae; genus Puia. The sequence continues at coordinate 11,299 of DASZYU010000101.1, read as the reverse complement.
CGCCTCTTTCCACAACATATTGGGAGCGCCGAGACCCAACTCTTCCAGGTGAAGCCCGTCGAAGCCGCCGCGGATGTCCAACTGTGTCGTATAGACGATCACTTCGTAGATGCCCCGGTAACGCTTCTCCGGAACGATCGTGGAATGAATATCCAGTTTGTCGGGCAGGAAATAGGCCCAGCGTTTGGTCCGCGTATATCCGCCGGCGGCCGGGACGCTGTCGAAATAGGGTACGCCGATCACCGGGCCCGTTACCGTCTGCGACCCGGCCCACCTGGACCCGATCTCGGCCACGGCCTGCCGTTGCCTGTCCTGTCTTTCGGATACGAGGTTTTGAATGAATGCGGTGGGTATCAGTAGCAGCAGGATCAGCGCGCCGACAAGACCGCTTTTGAACAGGGTCCGGAAATTCTTCCAGGTACCGGTAGTGTTGATTTCCATGTTTGGGTTTTTTGTATACGTTTCCAATGGGCCTCTTTCGAAGCCCGGTAATAAGTTTAAACGGTAAATAGCTGTTGCTTCCGCGTCTCCTCAGGCGAGCGCGCGGCTCAGCTTTTTGAGCATGATGTAGACAAAGCTGAGCAGTATGGCATAACACAGGATCATATCCCACGCCGGCCGGTTGCGCAACGGGTGGATGATCATGCCCGAGATATCCTCCATCAATTGAAAGGGGTTCGAGACGATGTCCCAGCTGTTGTAGCGCAAATATCTGCCCGTATAAACGCCCAGCGCGCTGAGCCCGATGACGGGATAAATAAAGATCGCGGTGGGATAAGGCAGGGGCACGCGTAGCCGGCGTCCGAAAATAGCCGTCGCAAGCCGTTTGGTCTCGAGCAGTTTTTCCATCTGGCGCAGCGACAACACGCCCAGCACCAGCCCATTCCAGGCAAAGGAGAAGATCATGGCCAGATCGAACCACTCCGGGACCCGCGGGTTCCGGCTATCGTGCAGGTGGAACAGGTCGGTCAGCATGTAAAAAGCGTTGGGAAAGAACAGCAGCCATACCAGGCAGACCGCTACGATAAATAACGGCCTGCTCCGGATGGGACTGGATAAGGATTTGGCTAACGGGCGACCCAACCGCGGGCTTTGGCAGCTCGTCCCACCGGCAAGGCGCTGAGGCGACCAGCTTGCTCTTCCCTCGAACCTCCCGGTCAACCAGCACGACAGGACATAGGGCACATAGGCTAAGAACAGGTTCCATATCATAAAGACGAACAACAAGCTGTGCGCGTGGATCATCCGAAGGACGACCAGCCCGCAGCTGAAACACATCGAACAGGTGAGCAAACGGTCGGTCTCGCTGCGCAGGAACCACCTGCGCCAGGTCCTTTCCACCGATAAGGGATAAGATATCATAGCTTGGGAATGAAGATGAACGATCCGGCAACGACGGCCACGATGGCGGCCACCAGCACCGCCGCCGCGGCAAGATCCTTGATGATCTCGATCTCGGGATGCCTGTCCCGGGTAATGTGATCCGCCAGCCTTTCAACGGCGGTGTTGAGCAATTCGGCCACCCAGACCATCCCTGTCACGACCGCAAGGATGGCGGCCTCCGTCGCGGATACTTCCAGCACCCGCGCGATGATGACGACAAGGATCGTCGCGACGAGGTGTATCCGTGCATTGTGCTCGCGGTTCACAAAACGCCGCAGTCCCGCGATCGCATAACGAAAGCTCCTGATCCGGCCGCGGATCGAAAATTTTTCCGGTTCCATCAGCTTGTCTTTTCGGCGATCCACTTCCACCAAAACGCCGTACAGGTTGTGTAGACGAATAAATGATAAAGGTCGTCCGAAGCCGAATGGCCGTTCCGAACGATAGCCGTAAAGACGGGTACCAGGAACACGATCGCCATCAGGCTGACCAGGATACCCATGACATGTATCGGTACATACGTCCAACCGATCTTTTTGAACCAAATTGAAGTATTCATAAATAATCGTTTTCGGTTTCGACTCCACCATCGGACCACGCGCGCCCCGGCCCAAAATCCGGACCACCCGCGCGCCGGCCCAACCATCGGACCACCCGCGCCCCATGTCCCGCGCCCCGCCCGGTTGCCGGTTTTACGCGATCGCCGGGAACGGCGACAGCCCGCTCCTGTCCTTCTGTCCATTTCTTACCTTCGAAAGGATCGCTTCCAACAGCGGCAGCATCCTGTTCAACCCCTGCGTCTTGATCAGGAAATTCCACATCGGTTCGAACTTCTTCCACCCGCCCGCATACGCGAAATGTTTGATCATGTGTTTGAGACTGTCATGCCCCACGCTCGCGTGCCAGATATTGCTCCACGAATAGAACGAGCGGTACGCGGCATCATACCCTTCCTTCAATTCGGCCGCGGTGAGCCCAACGGTCTTGTACACGACCTGCCGGGTGTCATACAGATCCCAATTCCGATGGAGGATCCTGCCCTGCGCCTCCATCTCTTTAAAGAGACGGGTCCCGGGATACGGGGTCAGAATATGAAAGGTACAGGTTGTCAGCGAATTCCTGACCGCCCATTCCACCGTCCGGTCAAACACATCCCGATCGTCGGCATCCAGCCCGAAGACCAGGCTGCCGTTGATCATTACGCCCAGTGAATGCAATCTGCGGATGGCTTCCTCGTAGTCACGCCCGATATTCTGACGCTTGTTGCTCTGTACCAGGTTGCCCTTGCTGAGCGTTTCAAATCCGATGAAGACACTCCGCAAACCGGCTTCCGCGGCCTTTTCGATCAGGTCCCCGCGAAGAATCGCGTCGATCGTCGAGGCCCCCTGGAAAACGCGGTCCATGCCCTTCATGCCGTCGAACAACGCCGTAGCAAACCGTTGGTTGCCGAGCAGGTGGTCATCCAGGAAATAGAGGTGTCTTCCCGGAAGCCGGTCGATCTCCGCGAGTGCGGCGTCGACGCGCTGCGTATAAAATGAACGGCCGCCTTCGAAGAACGCATCCTTGTAACAAAAATCGCAATGATGCGGACACCCGCGCGAAACGACGATCGAATTGGGCACGAGATACGATCCCCTCTTGATGAGATCGCGGCGTATCGGAGGGATCCCGGTGATGTCGCGATGACTGTTCCGGTACACGGGCCGCGGACAACCCGCGCGGAAATCGTTCAGGAATTGGGGCCAACTGTCCTCGCCCGGTCCGATAAAAATGCTGTCCGCATGCGCCGCCGCCTCGTCGGGCAGCGACGTGACATGCAACCCGCCCAGACACACATACGCACCATTCTTGCGATAATGATCCGCCAGGCCATAAGCCCTGAACGCATTGGTGATGTACACCTGTATGACGACCAGTTGCGGCGTATCGTCCAACCGCAGTTCCTCCACATGCTCATCCTGCAGCTCGATCTCGTCATCGGGCGCGCAGTAGGCCGCCAGGGTGGCCAGCCCCAGCGGCGGAAACAACGAGTATTTGATAGGGCGCCAGAACGGGCTTTTCGCTTCCGTTAGCGCAGGCAGGATCATTTTGATCTTCATCTGATTTGCTATTAATACCGCAGGTATTCGACGAACAAATAGGCGATCAGCCCGAGCAAAAAGAGGATGCCCTGCAACACGACGGCGACATTCAGCCAGCTGCGCCGAAAACCGAGTTCCACATCCGGACCGATCCGGCCCGCCACGAGCTTCACCTTCACGAGCGCCAGCGCGTTAAAGAGGACCGCCACCACGAGACACCCGATCATCCATTGTGTCTGCTGCGCCATGTACCCGTATGTCCAGCTGGAACCAAAACAGAACCGTTTGACGGCGATCAGCCCGAAACCCGCGGCCGGCAACAGCAACGCCATCCCGAGAAGCCCCGATGCCAACTGCCGGAAAAATGAAAGACGTATCATCATTTTACTTTTTTGTCTTTTGTCGCTGCCAACCCTCGAGCGCCGATGCATGTCGCCCGCTCGCCGCAGGCAGTTTGTCGCCGCGTCTTTGCTCGGGTCGTTTTTAAAAGCACTTTGATATACAAAGTGCACAACCCTAAAAAAAGGCGTTCCCGCCATTGTCCATTTTCGTCCCCCTTCGCATCGCCTCCCGCACTACCCCTTATTCACTCCCTTGATCATGCTTTCCAGCGCCTCGAGATGTTCCTTGAACGCTTTCTCGCCTGCCTTGGTGATCGAATAGGTCGTATTCGTCTTCCGCCCGATGAACCCCTTATGCACCTTGATAAAACCATTTTCTTCCAGGTTGATCAGGTGCGAAGCAAGATTCCCGTCGGTCAGCTCGAGCAGTTGCTTCAGATCGTTAAAACTCACCTCCTCATTCATCAGGAGGATGCTCATGACCCCCATCCGGATGCGGCTGTCGAATACTTTATTGAGGTTTCCGATCGGATTCTTCATTTTCTCTCGTATTTCCACCACATGATCAGGCCATAGATAACATGCAACACCCCAAACCCAGCCGTCCAAAAATATAACCCGTCGTGCGGAAAATACATGCTGAGGCAACCAAGCGCGATCTCCAGCAATCCAAGGTAACGGATATCGGTCAGCGTGTACTTGCTCGCATTCACCAGTGCCAGGCCGTAAAAGATCAGAAAGGCGGGGGCAACATAGCTCCAGTCCGAATGCACCAGCAAACCCAAGACGAAGAGTCCTCCGGCGACCAGCGGAATAGCCATGTTGATCGCCAGCTTTTTGGAAGCATGGTCCAGGATAGGCAACCGGCTCCTGCGCGCCTTCCGCCAGGTGAACACGGTTGCAGACACCAGCGCCGCAACCAGCACTACCATCGCAAGCCCGATCAGCTTCCATTTCAATACGCCGGCCTGGCCGTGCATATAGCCATAACGCGAAACATAGCCATTCACCCCATAATAGTCGACGATCCACTCATGCGCCACCCAGGCGCCGATCAACGCACAGACTCCCGCACTGACACCGCTCAATCCGCTGAGAGAAATGAACCGCGAAGACCGTTCCATCATTCGCTTGATATCCTGCAATGCCTCGAGCGATTGCTCAGCCGGGCTTTGATTGGTCATAAAAGCACTTTGAATTACAAAGTAAGAGGTAATTTTTGATTCCTGCAAATTTTCCGGAAGAAAAATCTCCGGCTCACCTGCCCGCCGCCACAATCCTCGCCCCACATCGTCGCTTACCCGCACCTCGCCGGACCCTGCCCGCCGCCACAATCTCCGCCACAACCGCCGCAAAAATTTTTGCTTTCCTCATTTTTTTTTCTTTCATTGTGTAACAAACCCCCCCTGACAATTGGAGAACGAACAACAATCCCTCATCCAGATGCACCTGGACTATGACGGCGGGAATATCCTCCGGGAAACCGTCCGATGGTCACGCTTCCTTGCGATCGTAGGCATCATCGCATTATGCATCTACCTGCTGCTCTTTCTGCTGGCCGGCGCCGTGATCGCCTCCCTGTTTTCGAAGTTTGCGCCGGGGCTGGAACAACTGGAAGGCCTCGCAGGCGGCATTCTCATCGCTATTCTTTTGGTATTCTTTGGGGTCTTCGGCGTCCTCGTGTACATGCTCTACCGCTTTTCCTCGCGGACACGCAAGGCCATTGAGCAACAGGATCAGGCGGCCTTCGCGGACGGAATGAAGTGCCTGAAGGTCTACTTTATCATTTTGGGCATCTTCGGCGTTCTGACGCTGCTCGGGAACCTCTTATCACTAATCACCGTGTTTTAACCCTCCCCGCAATGGAAAACCAACACACTCCACAGGATCAAGGTTCGCTCGATAATTTTTTCAATATCTCTTTCGATACGGCCACGCGCGCACAGATCAGACAGGCAGCCGTATGGGCCAAGCTGTACGCCATTTGCGCGTTTGTCGGCTACGGCATCGCCCTGGTCGTGGCGTTTTTTGGCCGGCTCAGCGATGTGAACTACGAGGGCGGCGAAGGCTTTCAGATGAGCGCCTCCTTTCGGAGCGGTAGGATCCTTGGAGCGCTCCTGGTAGCAGCGATCGGCGTATTCATCAACTATTTCCTGTATCGCTTCGCCACCTCGACGATCAGGGGGATCGACGCGATGGACAACATTACGACCAACGATGGACTCAACCACCTTCGCAGGTACTTCCGCATACTCGGCATCCTGCTGATCATCGCACTCTCGCTGCTCGTACTGTTCTTCGTATTCGGTCTCCTCGCCGGGCTGAATCGCCTGGGCTGACGCAGCCCAACGCCGCCTTTTACCACCGGCGCCTTAGCCACCGCCGCCTTTTAGCACCGCCGTCTTTTACCACCGGCATTTCCCCACCGTAGCCGTCCCCCGCCGAAGCCGTCCCAGTCACCGCGCCCATCTCAGCCGCCGCCCGCCGCCCGCCGCCCGCTCACTTCCCGACCCTCGCCATCGCCCGCACCGGGAAAGTGCCCACACCCTTGAACTTAGGCGGCACCGCGCTAAAAACGAACCCATCGTCCGGCAACAGCCGCAGCTCGCAAAGATGCTCGACGATCAATATCCCGGCGCTCAACAGCGTCGTGTGCACCGGCCGGCTCCGGCCCGATGTATCATCGATATTGTGCGAATCGATACCCACCAGCCGTGCTCCACCATCGCGCAAAAATTCCGCGGCATCCCTCGTCAAAAAGGAGTGCCCCGAATAATAGGCCTCGGTATTCCAGTGTACATCCCAGCCCGTATGGATCAATACCGCGCGCCCCCGGATCTCGTATCCCCGCAACTCGGCGGCCGTCACAGCCAGCTGACGCGAATAAGGCACGCGGATGACCATCCCCGGTAGCTCCGCCACCCGCTCCAGTCCCACCTGCGATAAATCGTCTCCCGTTTCCAATCTGTGAAAAGGAACATCCATATACGTCCCCGTATTCGCCACCATGTCTATCCGCGCGATCTGGAATTCCGTCCCCGGTTCATACAACTTCCTCGATTCCTCGCGGCTCAGGTAATCGCAGATCACGGGGGCGGGCAGGCCCTTGTAAGTGACCAGACCCGATTCGATCACGTGACTGACGTCGATGAGTTGCGGTCCTTCCATAGTGGGTAATTATTTGATCGGTAAAACTACGCAATTTGGCAGATTACACTATCTTTCGACAAACATCCGACATGCCGGCTTCCTATATTCTCGCCCTTGACCAGGGCACAACGAGTTCGAGGGCCATCCTCTTCGACCACACCGGCCGCATCCGGCAGATGGCGCAAAAGGAATTCCGCCAGTTCTATCCCCAGCCGGGCAGGGTCGAACACGATCCCGAAGAGATCTGGTCGTCGCAATACGGGGTGATGGCCGAAGTACTGGCAAAAGCCGGCGTCACCACGAAGGACATCGCCGCCATCGGTATCACCAATCAGCGCGAAACGGTCATCGTCTGGGAACGCAGCACCGGAAAACCCATCCACCGGGCCATCGTCTGGCAGGACCGCCGCACGGCCGGCTTTTGCGACGAACTGAAAACACGCGGCCTCGGCGAGCTGATCCGTGAGCGTACAGGCCTGGTCATCGATGCGTATTTTTCTGCCAGCAAGCTGAAATGGATACTCGATGAGGTACCCGGCGCACGGAAAAAGGCCGAAAACGGCGAGCTCGCATTCGGGACCGTCGACACCTGGCTCGTCTGGCAGCTTACCGGGGGCAGCCTCCACCTGACGGACACCACCAACGCCTCGCGGACGATGCTCTTCAACATCCACTCGGGGAAATGGGATGACGATTTGCTCCGTGTCTTCGACGTCCCCGCCCCCGTTCTGCCCGAGGTGCGGTCATCCAGCGAGACCTATGGCCGCATGGCCAGCATTATGGCGCCCGGTTCCCCCGGCATACCGATAGCAGGCATAGCCGGCGACCAGCAGGCGGCTTTGTTCGGTCAACTGTGCACACAGCCGGGTATGGTGAAGAACACCTACGGGACGGGTTGCTTCCTGTTGATGAACACAGGTACAAAAGCAGTCGATTCCAGTAACCAGCTGATCACGACGATCGCCTGGACACGCGGCGGCAAGACCGAATACGCGCTCGAAGGCAGCATCTTCATAGCCGGCGCCGTCGTGCAATGGCTGCGCGACGGCCTGCATTTCATCCGCAGCTCGGAAGAGGTGGAGGCGCTCGCCGCTTCGGTCGAAACCACCGACGGCGTCTATATGGTCCCCGCCTTTGCCGGTCTCGGGGCGCCTCACTGGAACCAGTATGCGCGGGGCAGCCTGTTCGGCATGACACGCGGTACGACACGGGCGCACATCGCGCGCGCCGCCCTCGAAAGCATCGCCTACCAGACCTACGACGTGCTGAAAGCCATGGAGGCGGACAGCGGCATCGTACTGAGAGAGCTGCGCGTGGACGGCGGCGCGACAGCGAACAATTTGCTGATGCAGTTCCAGTCCGACATCCTCGGCGTCCCCGTCGTACGACCGACGGTCACAGAGACGACGGCGCTGGGAGCGGCATACCTCGCGGGCCTCGGCACCGGCTACTGGTCATCACTGGAAGACATTCGCAAACAATGGGCGGAAGACCGCCGTTTCGAACCGCGTAAGGATGCGGCGCGAACGCAATCCCTCCTGGAAGGGTGGCGGCGCGCCGTCAAAGCAGCTATCGCATGGACAGGAAATATATGACAGAACGGCTGGCCGCCTCCGGCGGCCAGCCATATGACGTCTGCATCATAGGAGGAGGAGCGACCGGCCTGGGCATCGCCGTCGACGCGGCATCCCGCGGCTTCACTACCCTTCTTTTGGAACAATACGATTTTGCAAAAGGCACCTCCTCGCGTGCTACGAAACTCGTTCACGGAGGCGTCCGCTACCTGCAGCAGGGCAATGTCCGGCTCGTCACCGAGGCGCTCCAGGAACGCGGCATCCTTCGCCGCAACGCGCCCCACCTCGTAAAGGACCTCTCCTTCATCGTACCCAACTACAAATGGTGGGAAGGGCCCTACTATGGTTTCGGGCTCAAAGTATACGATTGGATGGCAGGCAGCCTGGGTCTGGGCAAATCACGGCTGCTCTCGCGCGAGGAGACCCTCCGGATGGCCCCTACGCTCGACGGCGAAGGGCTTCGCGGCGGCGTGCTCTATCACGACGGGCAGTTCGACGATGCCCGCCTTGCGATCCATCTGGCGCAAACGGCCGCCGCGCACGGCGCCGTCCTCCTCAATTATTGCCAGGTGACCGGCCTCCTGAAAAAAGGAGGCCGCATAGAAGGCGTGACGGCTAACGACACCATCGGCGGCGAAAATTATTCTATCCCCGCACGCGTCGTGATCAATGCGACCGGCGTCTTCACCGACAGCATCCTGCGAATGGATGACCCCGGCAGCGAACCCGTTATCGCGCCGAGCCAGGGCGTACACATCATGCTCGACAAGGACTTCCTGCCCGGCGATGCGGCGATCCTGGTACCGCACACCGACGACGGACGCGTCCTTTTTGCCGTACCCTGGCACAATAAGATTATCATCGGCACTACGGACACCCCGGTCGATCACATCGACATCGAACCCCGCGCGCTGCCCGAAGAGATCGCATTCATCCTCCGGCAGATCGGTCGCTACCTGCGGAAAGTACCCGGCTATGGCGATATCCGCAGCGTCTTCGCCGGGCTGCGGCCGTTGGTTAACAACAGCGGCAGGAAAACGGCCGAGCTCTCCCGGGACCATCTCATCCTCGTTTCCGATTCGGGACTGATCACAATCGCCGGCGGCAAATGGACCACGTACCGGAGGATGGCCGAAGACACGGTCAATACGGCTATCTCACGCGGAGGGCTACCCGAGAAGCCATGCGTCACCGCTGCGCTGCCGATCCTCGGTGCGGACCACGCGTCTGCCATCGGCGCGCTGGTGACATCCCGCCCCGAATGGGGCAAACAACTGCACCCCCGGTTGCCTTACACGCAGGCGGATATCGTCTGGGCCGCTCGGACCGAACTGTGCATGACCGTGGAAGACGCGCTGAGCCGCCGGACAAGAAGCCTGCTGTTGGACGCACAGGCGGCCATCGATTGCGCGGTGCCGGTAGCAGCCCTGCTGGCGGCCGAACTGGGCAGGGATAACCATTGGCAGCAACGGCAGGTGGAGGAATTCCGGCAGGTGGCGAAAGGCTATCTCGTGCAGCCGCAAAATGCAAACGCTAAAAATTCATACATATGAGTCCTTTCTGGGGAGAATTCGTCGGCACCGCAATGATCATCGTCCTTGGACAGGGCGTCGTCTGCAACGTCGTCCTGCAAAAAACAAAAGGCAACAACAGCGGATGGATCGTCATCACCTGGGGATGGGCGATGGCCGTATTTGTCGGGGTATATATCTCGGCGGCAGCCAGTAAAGCGCATCTCAACCCAGCCGTAACGCTGGCCTTCGCGGTACTCGGAAAAATATCCTGGTCGCTGGTGCCCAGGTATGTGGCCGCACAGTTCCTCGGGGCCATGACCGGCTCGCTGGCAGCGTGGCTCTGCTTTCGCGGTCACTACGATCAGACCGACGACGCCAACCTGAAACTGGCCACCTTCAGCACCATGCCCGCCATTCGCAGTTATGGCAATAATTTATTGACCGAAATGATCGCCACCTTCATCCTCATCCTCGGCGTCCTTTTCATCGCCGCACCCACCGCCAGCCTCGGCGCGCTCGACGCGCTCCCCGTGGCGCTCCTCATACTGGGCATCGGGCTCGGACCCGGAGGGCCGACAGGTTTCGCCATCAACCCCGCCCGCGACCTCGGCCCCCGCATCATGCACGCCATCCTGCCGATCCCCGGTAAACGCGACAGCGACTGGGGCTATGCATGGATACCGGTCCTGGGACCCCTCCTCGGCGCCCTCCTCGCCGCCCTGGCATATCGTGTACTTTGAAGATGCACCGCGTCTTCGAACGACCTTTCCTAACCTTCCCGTACCCACGCGATCGGTTGCCACGGGCCAATTCTGTACAAATTCCATGCAACGACCCGCGGTACCCGGAAACAAAAATCCCCGCTTTTCAGCAGGGATTTCCAAATACCTAGCAAAATATTCTTCTCATTCTGCGACTATATACGAAAAATCGTGCCCTACAGTTTTTCCCGCGCATTAAATTTTTTTCCGACAGTCACTACGCCGCGCCTCTTCCTCGCTGTCCCGCCAATCGCCAGGCTTCACGTCTTTTTCTTATCCCGCCAACCTTTACCCGCAGAGCCGTCTTCCCGCGCTGCCTATCTTTCGGCCAACCCCCGCCCGCAGAGCCTGTCTTCCCGTCCCGCCCACCGTCTTCTCGTCCCGCCCACCGTTACCCGCAGAGCCGTCTTCTCGTCCCGCCCACCGGTACCCGCAGAGCCGTCTTCCCGTCCCGCCAACCTTTACCCGCAGAGCCGTCTTCCCGCGCTGCCTATC
>DASZYU010000100.1:0-8755 GCA_035545215.1 Puia sp. | reverse complement strand
GGGCGGTAGGACGCTGTTGCCGGTGTCGCTGATATAGCGGGTGATGAGTCGCGTGAGATGGGAAAGCCGGGTGGAATCTTCGAGGGGAAGACCGGAACGACGCGCGATGAGGTCGGTGTAGAACATGGTCACGCCTTCGGTGAACCAGAGACCGGGGGAGAGTTGTTGCCGGCCATAGTTGAGCCCGGTGTAGCCCGGAGGCTGGATCGACATGCCGTTCCAGGCATGGAAGAACTCGTGGGCAATTTCTTCGAATATACCCGAAGCGGGGTTTGAGAGATCGGCCGGTGTTATGCCGACGGTGACCGAATTGCCATGTTCAAGCGCGCCTGCGCTGGCGTCTTCGATCAGGAAGGTGTAATGTCGATAAGGGAAAGCCCTGAAAATGTCGTGTGTTGTCCGGACGATCTTTTGGATATTGCCGGCCAGTGCGGCGGTATCGAGGTCCAGGCTGGAAGTGGCTGGTAGATAAGCGATCTCATGAAGGACCCCGTCGACCGGGAATGCCCATCTGCGCAACCGTCCTACCAGGATGGGTGCGTCGAGTAGTTGGACAATCGACGCCGAGCGGAAATAGTGCGGATACCGGGCCTGGCCTCCGGCGGGATCTATGGACAGGTCCTGACGCGGCGGCTCGTCAGCGGTCGGAGGCGGCATGGGGTCGATCCCGCCCGCGAGTCCCCATCCATACGGGAGATTCAGTGTGACCGCGCACCCGGTGTTTTCGTATCCGACAGGATACATAAAGGAATGAAGATCGCCTATGAGCCCGCCATGCGCCGTCAGAAAAGGCCGGTGCGAAAAGTGCAGCGGCGCAGGAGGAGGGAACCCGACGCGGTAGGAGATGCTCACCTGGGTGCCCGGAGAACGGATGGACCAGACGGCGCTGTCTTCCCGTTCGAACGATGCCGGCGGCCAAACCTTGAAATCGCGGATGTATCGCCAGAAGCGGTCGTCGTATTCGCGGTGTGTAGCCATTGCCAGCCGGAATTTTTGCGGACACGAATAGACGTGTATGAATACCGTATAGCCACTGGCGTCGGTACTGTCGATGCCTACGGCGTAGCTGACGGCCAACTGGTTTTGTTGCCGGTTAACGGCGGGCGGGACTGCTGCGCCGGAACGCGTGTCGGTCTGTGCAAAAGCTGCCGGGCTGCGCGTGAGCAGGAGGAAAGTAAATATCAGCATCGCGATCGGGCGGCCCATGGAAGATGCGAAATTTATTTAAAAATATGTGATTTTTGGGACCTTCCCGCGAATAATAGAGCATGAACGACGCCGAATTTCTCCGACTGGTGGAGGATAACAAGGGGATCCTCTACAAGATAAGCTCCTCGTACTGCCGGCATGCAGGCGACCGCGAAGACCTTATCCAGGAGATGATCTACCAGTTGTGGCGGAGTTCGGACAAATACGACAACACCCAAAAATTTTCGACCTATATGTACCGGATCGCGCTGAATGTCGCCATTTCGTTTTATCGGAAAGCCAGCCGCGGCGGAATCAAGGTGGCACTGGATGCGGACCTGCATGTTGTGGAGGAGTTTGGGAGGGATGGGCTGGATGAGGAGGTGGAGCTGTTGCAGCAATGGGTGCGCTCGCTGGGAGAACTGGACAAGGCATTGATGATCCTTTACCTGGAAGAGCGTCCTTACCGCGAGATCGCAGACATCCTTGGGATAACGGAGACGAATGTGGGTACGAAAATAGGGCGGTTGAAGGAACGGCTGAAAAAACAATTATTGGCCTGGCGGGCCGAAGGCGCGCAGGGATGACATTAAAAACAAATTTTTATGAGTGCGGATGAGTTTCAGCAACTGTGGAAAACATACGAACAGAAGCTGCAAAAATCGATAAAGTTGAACCTGCAACTGATGGAGGAGCGGCTGAACCGCAAGGCCAGGGCGGCGTTCAACTGGCAGATCGCCTTTAAGATCATGATGGTCGGGCTGGGTTTCGCCTGGAATATTTTTGTCGGAGGCTTGTTGTGGAAGTTCCGGACGGAACCGGCTTTCGTGGTGGCTGCGGTGATGGTGCTGAGTTGTACGGGGTATGCGATCGGCGGATATTTCTTACAGGTGGTACTGCTGTTGCAGATCAACCTGAGCAACAGCGTGGTGGCCACGCAAAGGCAATTGGCGGCGCTGGAGGCGCTGATGGTCCGGACGCTGCGCGTGCCTTTTCTGCAAACGCCGGCTTATTTCTTCTTTTTTGTCACGCGGCATATGATGGCTACGAGCGGGCCGTGGTTCTGGGTGATCGAGGGAATAATGGTGGCCGCGTCGATCGTGTTGACGATATGGGTCTATCGCAGTATTACCCTGGAGAATGCGGGAAAGAAAAGATGGGTGAGGAAGATCGTGGACAACGAGGGTTGGAAGGCGGTGAAGCGGGCGCGAGGGTTTGCGCGCGAGATCGAGGAGTTCCGGAAGGAGGAAGGGGTGTGAGGGTTGAGGGGCGTGGGGAGCGCCGCGTGGGTGGAGTTGGGGATTTATACCAATCGCGCGATGGGGCGCGGCGCCGTCAGGCGCCGCGGAAACGGGGCTTCCGCTTTTCGAGAAAGGCGGAAGCCCCTTCTTTCATGTCTTCGGTGGCGAAGCATTCGCCGAAGGCTTGTTGTTCGCGGAGAAAGCCGTTGGGGGGCAGTTTTTCCGTGCCGTCGCCGCCGCCAAACGGATCGGGCTGCCAGCCGCCCCCGGGGCCGGCCGGGGTGGCGTCTCCCGCCGCGATATTGGCGCACTCGATGACGCGCGCGATGGCGATCGGGGCTTTTTCGTTGATGATCGAGAGCAGCGCGCGTGTCCTGGTCAGGAGTTCGTTCTGTTCGGTGACGATATAGTTCACCAGGCCCATGGTGTGCGCTTCGGTGGCGTCGATCATACGGCCGGAGAGCATGATCTCGAGGGCGCGGCCCTTGCCGATGAGTTGAACGAGGCGCTGGGTTCCGCCGTAACCGGGGATCACGCCGAGATTGACTTCGGGCTGTCCGAATTTGGCGTTCGTGGTGCATAACCGGAAGTGACAGGCCATCGCCAGCTCGCACCCTCCGCCGAGCGCGAAGCCATTGACCGCCGCGACGATCGGTTTCGGAGAGGAGGCGATCCGGTCGAACACGTCATGGCCGCGCGAGGACAGGGCGCGACCTTCTTCTATCGACAGTCCCTGAAATTCCGAGATGTCGGCGCCGGCGACGAAGGCTTTCTGGCCGGAGCCGGTGATGATGGCGCTGCGGATGTCCTTGTTGTCGTAGATCTCGCTGACGACTTCGCGGAGTTCGCTCATGACGTCTTTGTTGATGGCATTCAGTTTGTCCGGCCGGTGGATGGTGACGGTGAGGATATTGTCGGAGAGTTCGGTGAGTAATGTCTTATACATGGCGGCGGTTTTTTGGGCGGTGGCGGTAGTTGTAATGGTGGCGGTAGTTGTTATGGTGTTGATGGTCGTTGTTGTGGTGGCGCGCCGGCGGGTAAAACGGAGGGTTTTAAAAATCGCGGTTTTGGCGGACCCAGTCCTGAATATAACCGGCGATCTCGGTGGTCGGCGTTCCGGGCGGGAAGAGCTGGCCCACGCCAAGCTCCTGCAACTCTCGGCGATCGTCGTCGGGAATAATACCGCCGCCCGTGAGCAGTACGTCGGTCATGCCTTTTTCCTTCATCAGTGCGATAATGCGGGGGAATACCGTCATGTGTGCGCCGCTGAGGATGCTGATGCCGATCGCGTCGACGTCTTCCTGCAAGGCGGCGTTGACCACCATCTCGGGCGTTTGTCGCAGACCGGTGTATATCACCTCCATGCCGGCATCGCGCAGGGATGTCGCGATCACGCGGGCGCCGCGATCGTGCCCGTCGAGACCGACCTTGGCGACGAGCACACGTATGGGTCTCGTATTGCGATCCGGCTGTCCGGAGCCGTTACCTGGTTTATTGGAAGACTGTTGCATGCAATCGGGTTGAGTTGTAAAGGTAGAAAGGTTATTCCAGCAAACCCAATACGTGCCGGACGCGCCGGATGGTCTCCTCCTTTCCGAGTAAGGCGGCGATATCAAAGACGCCGGGACCGTATTTACCCCCTACCAGCATGATGCGGAGCGGCTGGAGAAGCTCGCCGGGTTTAATAGCGGCGGCGGCAGCCATTTCCTTGAAACCCGATTCGAGGGAGTGACTATCCCAGTCCTCGCGAAGCTGCCAGGCGCGGAGCAGTTCGACGAAGAAAAGATTTTTCGCGGCATTCCATTTTGGCCGGATCGCATCGAGGTCGATGGAGGCCGGCGTTTGGAAGAAGAAGCCCGCTTGTGCGACAAAATCGGGCAAGAGGTGGCATCGATCCTTTACCAGGTCGAGCACCCGTTCGAACCGACTCGGAAGGATCGCGGGTGGTGTGAACTCCAGATCGGGTCCCTGGGGATTCAGGGTAGGG
The DNA here is from genome assembly GCA_035545215.1 of Puia sp. GTDB lineage: Bacteria > Bacteroidota > Bacteroidia > Chitinophagales > Chitinophagaceae > Puia. Next base: position 4,339 of record DASZYU010000100.1, on the reverse strand, counting down.
TCCATGGGTATCGCCGGGATGTACAGCAATGGTTCCGCGGGCAAGGCGGGACGCACGAGATCGGCGGCGGGAATGTCGATCCCTTTGGCGTTGAAAAGTGGAAGGACCTTGTCGCTATAGGCGGTTGCGGGCTGGCGTTTGATCCATTCGTGGTTGAACCATTTTGCCTTTTCAAAATCGAATTTCGCTCCTCCCTTGTGGACGCGGTCCATCGAGAACCGTTCGACCAACTCATCGAGCGAGAATATTTCCTGGGCAGTGCCGTCGTTCCAACCGAGTAGGGCCAGCAGATTGAGAAAGGCTTCCGGCAGGAAGCCGGTTTCACGGAAGCCGGTGGCGGTGTCGCCGGTGCGGGGGTCGGTCCAGTTCATTGCGAAGACGGGGAATCCGAGTCTGTCGCCGTCGCGTTTCGACAGCTTGCCATTGCCGTCGGGTTTCAGTATCAGCGGGAGGTGGGCCCACTCAGGCATCTTGTCCTCGCCGAAAAGCCAGCGCCAGAGCAGGATATGGACTGGAGCGCTGGGAAGCCATTCCTCACCGCGGAAGGCGTGCGAGATCTCCATCAGAAAATCGTCTACGACGACGGCCAGGTGGTAGGTGGGCATGCCGTCCGCTTTGAGAAGAACCTTGTCATCGACGCCGGAGGTGTTGAAGGTGACCTCTCCGCGGATCATATCGGTGAAGCCTACTTCCTGGGCGGGCTCCAATTTTATCCGTACGACATAGGGCGTCGCGTCGGCGAGGAGCCGTTCGGTCTCTTTAGGGTCGAGGGTCAGTGAGTTGCGCATTTTCTTGCGGAGCGCGTGGTTATATTGCGGGGAAGGGTTCCCGGGTGTCTTGAATTTTTCACGCATGGCCTCGAGCTCTTCGGGGGTGTCGAAGGCATAATAGGCATGTCCGGATTCGATAAGACGATGTGCGTATTGCGCGTAGATGGGTTTGCGTTCGGACTGACGGTAGGGGCCGAACGAGCCGGGTTGGGCAGGGCTTTCGTCGGGTTCGAGACCGGCCCATGCCAGACTATCCATGATATATTCTTCTGCGCCCGGCACATAGCGGCCCTGGTCGGTGTCTTCGATGCGGAGGATGAAATCGCCGTTGTGTCGGCGCGCGAACAGGTAGTTGTACAGCACGGTGCGTACTCCTCCCAGGTGGAGGCCGCCGGTAGGACTGGGGGCAAAGCGGACCCTGACTCGTTTGCTCATACGGCAAAGGTACGGATCATGGCACAAATCTTGGGTTCACCTTACACTAAATGATTGAGTTTGACGTTACAACCTGTTGGCCACACCTGAACCGGCGGAGCCCGGTGCGTACACGAAATGTAAAACCAGTATGCTATTCGGGGCAAAAAATTACATTTGGAATGATTTTCTGCCGAATCCATAAAATTTCTGCGCTCGTGAAACTCTCGTTGACCTTTTGTTTGCTGCTCACTCTGCTTTCGGCCTCCGCCCAGCTCACGTATGAAACGGTATATGTCGACTATGACAGCGCGTGGACGTTCAGGAATCTCAAGATCATTCCGGTGCGCAAGAAGGGGGGCGGCGGTCTGCCCGGGTTCAACGGCCAGATGGTGCCGCTCGGTGAGGCGCTGAAGAAGGGAATTGTCACCGTGACGGAGCGCGGGTCGACTTCTTTCGAGAACGTCCATTGGCTAAGGCTCAACACGCACACGGACAAATCGGTCTATATCGCCGGCGGGGAGATCATCGGCGGCGGCAGGCAGGATCGCATGATCGTGCACGATACCATCATCCGGCCATCTTCCAAAGACCAGTATGTGCCCGTGATGTGCGTGGAGGAAGGACGGTGGAGCAACAAGGAAAAGAAATTCGAATACGGCAATTTTGCCAATAACCATTTGCGTAAGGTGATGGATTCGGCGCACAACCAGGTGTTGATCTGGGGCGAGATCGACCGGCAGTTGCAGGCCGGCGCGTTCAAGAACAAAAGCTTTGCCTACCTGTCGCGTTACAAGGATAAGAAATACATGACGGTGCACGATGAATACTTTCATTTTTTCATGGACAAGTTCGCGAAGACGGACAGCAACGTAGTCGGATTTGCAGCGCTTACGGGCGACAAGATCATCGGCACCGATATCTTTGCGTCTACCGATCTCTTCTATCCACAACTGGATCCTCTCCTGCACGGTTATATCGACGAGGCAGTAAATGCGGGAGCGCCCGTGATGCTGAAGGACCCGCCGGTGAAGCGCTATATGGATGCTTTGTTGAAGGACGAGTCGAGCCAGGAGGAATTCGTTCGGGATAAGGGATCTATCTTCCGGGATGGGGGCATGGTTATCCATATCAACACGTATACAAAGGATGAGGCGGTGAAATAGCCCGGGGCGGAAGCGGGGCGTTGAAGTGGGGCGCTGAAGTGGGGCGCGGAAGTGGTGCGTTGAAATGGGGCGCTGAAGTGGGGCGCGGAAGTGGGGCGTTGAAGTGGGGCGGAAGTGGGGGCCGACGTCGCCGTTTAAATTCCTATCTTGCCGCCATGATCTACCTCGTCAGGACACCGTGGTGGCTTCGCCGGTTGTATCCCGGTCTCGTCTGGAGGATACCGGCCGGCGCGGAAAAAATACTTTACCTGAGTTTTGACGATGGTCCGCATCCGACGGCGACGCCTTTCGTGCTCGATGAATTAAAACGATACGATGCGCGCGCTACTTTTTTCTGCATTGGAAAGAACGTACTCGAACACCCGCAGATTTACCGGCGGCTCCTGATGGAAGGGCACCGGGTCGGCAATCACACACAGGATCATCTCGACGGCTGGCGGACGGATGACAAGCGATACCTGGAGAATATCGGCCATGCGGCGCGTTTGATCGACTCCGATCTTTTCCGTCCTCCCTATGGAAAGGTCACCAGGTGGCAATCCTCTCTGTTGCGCGCGGCTCCCTTCAATTATAAGATCGTCATGTGGGAAGTGCTCAGTGGCGACTTCGATCAGACTGTTTCGCCCGAGCGGTGCGGGCAGCATGTGATACGGCGCGCGCGACCGGGTTCCATCGTCGTGTTTCACGATAGTGAAAAAGCGTTCGAGCGATTGCATGTGGCGTTGCCTGCGGTATTGAAGCATTTTTCGCGGCTCGGTTATCGCTTCGAGGTGATTCGTTGATCAGAGAAGCGCGAGTGTGCGGGACGAAGCGAAGACGTGCCAGCGGATCGAAGTGTGCGGTGGAGGAAAGTTGGAAGGTGTGCGGATGGACCGGACGGTATGTACGTGGAAATGGCGGTCATTTTCCCGGGTTGGGAATGGCTTCTGGTAAAAATAAAATTGGGCCTGGGTAGACACCCTGGCCCGTTTTTAATCCGTACCCTATGAAAACTGATTTAAAGGTAAATCTTTTTTTGATTTATGCAAAGTAATTTAGTCAGTCGGACTGCCGGTTTTACCGATTGGCAGCCTTTTCAAGCGCCCGTCCGGTGCGGGCCGGGCGAATTTCCTGATATGCTGTAATACGCGCGGATGTGGAGTTTGAGCCTCGCGGGGGGTGGGTGATGGCATCCGACAAGAACTCCGGCGGGCGAGGGCGCCGGGCAGGAATCATGGGTTTTGGGGATATTTGTATTTCTAAAGGTTATATTTATCACATGCACCTGATCGATACACATTGCCATCTTTATCATAAGGAGTTTGCCACGGACATCGAGGAAGTCATATATCGTGCTGAAAAAGAAGGAGTTGAGAAGTTTTACCTACCTGCGATCGACAGTCATTGCCAGGACGCGTTGCTGGCGTTGGAAGCGCGGTATCCGGGAAGGTGTATCGGAATGACGGGTCTGCATCCTTGCAATGTCAGGGAGGACTATGTTGCCGAACTGCGGTTCGTCGAGGGTGAGTTAGGCCGCCGGCGATGGGTGGCGGTGGGTGAGATCGGGCTCGATTTTTACTGGGACCGGACTTTCGAGAAGGAGCAGTACGTGGTTTTCCGGCGTCAGATCGAGTGGGCGCTGCAATACGATATACCAATCGTGATCCACTCAAGGGAGTCGATGAAGGAATGTATCGGGGTCGTGCGGGAGATGCAGAAGGGGCGGCTGAGGGGGGTCTTCCATTGCTTTGGCGGCGACGAGCGGGCTGCGCGGGAGATCGCGGATCTCGGATTCTTTCTGGGCATCGGAGGCGTGATCACGTACAAGAAATCAGGGTTGGCCGAGGCGTTGAAGGATGTGCCGCTCGCGTCATTGGTGTTGGAAACGGATGCGCCGTATCTTGCGCCGGTGCCGTTTCGCGGGAAACGAAATGAGAGCAGTTATTTGCGCTATGTGGTGGAGCGGCTCGCCGAGGTAAAGGGTCTGCCGGTAGAGGAGGTAGCTACGGC
>DASZYU010000099.1:0-2474 GCA_035545215.1 Puia sp. | reverse complement strand
AGTGACCATCGAGACAAAAGTGGACAACAGCGGGCTTCAGGACGAGCGCGCGACGGTGAGCGCATATATCACGGACCGGGAGGGCAGGGAGGTAGTGCGCGGAGAAGAGCAGCCGGTGTCCGTTGCCAATGGATCGACGGCTTCGGCGAACGAGGTCCTGACGGTCACGCAACCGACGATGTGGTCTTTGGACGACCCCTATCTCTACCGGGCCGTCGTACTGGTCCGCGACGGGGGACGCGCAGTCGACAGCATCAAGGTTCGGTTTGGGATCCGAACGGTGACCGTCGATAAGGACAAGGGTCTTTTTCTCAACGGGGTTCCGGTGAAGATCCACGGTGTCTGTTGTCACCAGGACCATGCCGGCGTAGGAAGCGCATTGCCGGATTACCTGCAATATTATCGCATCGCGTTGTTGAAGGAAATGGGGGTGAATGCGTACCGTACGAGCCATAACGCGCCGACCCCCGAGTTGCTGGACGCCTGCGACTCGCTGGGCATGCTGGTACTGGATGAGACCAGGTTGCTCAACAGCGGCGCGGAATACGGACCGGATTTCGAACACGAGATCCTGCGGGACCGCAATCATCCTTCTGTTTTCATGTGGTCGATCGGAAACGAGGAATGGATGATCCAGACCTCCACAACCGGCAAACTGATCGCGCAGACGCAAATCCAGCGGCAGCGGTTGCTGGACCCTACGCGAACCTGCACCTATGCCGCGAATGTCGGGAACGAATATCGCGGCGTCAACGAGGTGATCCCTGTGCGCGGATTCAACTACAACCTGGGAGGCCTGGATGCCTACCGCGAGGCGCATCCCGAGCAGCCGATCATGGGCACGGAAGTGGCCAGTACCGTATCGACGCGTGGCATCTATGAAAAGGATACCGTCAATGCTTATGTGCCGGACTATGACAGCGTGGCCCCGTCGTGGGCATCTACGGCCGAATACTGGTGGCGTATCGCAGCGGACCGCGAGTGGTTCATGGGCGGATTTGCCTGGACAGGTTTCGACTATCGCGGCGAACCGACGCCATACCAGTGGCCGGACATCAACTCGCATTTCGGGATCATGGACATGTGCGGGTTCCCGAAGACCGTGTATTACTACTACCAGAGCTGGTGGACCGACAAGGATGTGCTGCATATCGCGCCGCATTGGAACTGGAAAGGAAAAGAAGGCCGGGTGATACCGGTATGGGTCAATACCAATGCCGACAATGTGGAGCTTTTCCTGAACGGCAAAAGCCTGGGCAAAAAGGATATGCCGCGTAACGGACACCTGGAATGGATGGTACGCTATTCGCCCGGCAAACTGGAGGCGGTCGCGTTTAAGAAAGGGCGAAAACTGACCGCGGTCGCGGAGACGACGGGGGAGCCTTACCGCATCGTGGTGGACGGTTCAAAAGCGGGACTTCGGGCAGACGGCAAGGATGCGATGGTCTTCAATTGCAGCGTCGTCGATCGCCAGGGAAGGGAAGTGCCGGACGCATCCGACCTGCTCCATTTCTCGGTAGCCGGGAATGCACGGATCATCGGGGTTGGCAACGGCGACCCGAGCAGTCATGAACCGGATCAATTTCCCGATGGCGGATGGCAGCGTCATCTCTTCGGGGGCAAATGCCAGGTGATCGTGGAGTCGGCCGGGATTGCACCGAACGGCTCGCCGGTTTCACTGACGGTCTCGGGCGAAGGGTTATCTCCGGCGAAGATATCGATCGCAACCATTCGCTGAATGCAGCTGTCGCGGCCGATATGGAAACAGGCCAGGGTCGCCGCTTTCAGCTCGCCGGCCGTCAGCGCGCTGATCGTTACGCCCATGTTCATCCTCGGCGCCATCCGGTTCGAGCTCTATCCATGGGCGTTCCTGTTCTCCACCCTGCTGCTGTTCGTTTTTTGGGTGGTCAATATCGGCATTTGGGTGGTCCTCGAGGGCAGGGCCGCGATGGCGCCGGCGCGCCGGGAACGGGGCAGGGGCCGGCTGCGTTATTTGTGCAGCTATGTCTTGTGCATCCTGTTCACGCTGACGCTTTTCCATCGTCTCTTTACGCATTTTCGGGCGGAATTCGGCGGGTCGCGGAGCGGGCTGCATTTTCACGTCATCCTTTTCTTTGCCGTAGACACGGTCATCCTCATCCTGCAGGACCTCGCCGTCACGCGTGAAAAGAATGCCCGGATCGAACTCGAAAATTCGCGGTTGCGCATGCGCGATATCGAAGCCATGAACCTTCGGCTCACCCAGCAGGTGCATCCGCATTTCCTTTTCAATTCGCTGAGCACGCTCAAGGCGCTGATCGGCGCGTCGCCCGAACAGGCTTCGGAATACCTGGTGCGTCTATCCGGATTTTTGCGATCTTCGATGACCGGTCGCGAGGGCAGTCTTGTCACCGTCGGAAAGGAGCTACAACTGGCAACCGACTACCTCGAAATGCAACGGATACGTTTCGGCGAAGCGCTGCGGTTTTCGATCG
>DASZYU010000098.1:0-10618 GCA_035545215.1 Puia sp. | reverse complement strand
ATAAAATCCCTCGTGCCGGTCGAATACTCATAAGGGCCCCGGTACACTTCCGGGATCTCACCGGGCCAGTTGCCATGACCCACCCGTATGGGCGTCGTCCACTCCAGCGTATTGGCCTTCCACGGGTTCCTGTCGGTGACTACCTTGCCCCTGAAGATGGACCAGAAGAAATTGAAAACGAACAACAGCTGCGCGGCGAAGGACAATATCGCGATCGCGGAAACGAACGCATTCAGGGTCCCAAACTGATTAAACGTGGTCCAGTTCGAAAAATCGTAATACCTCCTCGGCAACCCGGCCAGCCCTTCATAATACATCGGCCAGAAGATGAAATATGCTGCTGGTAACGTTACCCAGAAATGCACATATCCGACGACCGGGTCCATGAACCGCCCGAACATCTTGGGAAACCAGTGATAGATGCCTGCGAACATTCCGAATACCGAGGAAATACCCATCACGAGATGAAAATGCGCGACAACGAAATACGTATCGTGCAGCTGGATATCCAGCGGCGCATTCCCAAGGTAAATGCCGGTCAGGCCCCCCGAAATGAACGTGCTCACAAACCCGATCGAGAACAGCATGGCCGGTGTGAAATGGATGTTGCCGCGCCACAGCGTAGTGATCCAATTGAAAACCTTGATGGCCGAAGGGATAGCGATCATCACCGTGAAGATGGCGAACATCGACCCCAACAAGGGATTCAAACCCGATACGAACATATGATGCGCCCAGACCAGGAACGACAGGCTCAATATCGCGAACATCGAGATCACCATGGCCGAATAGCCAAAGATGGGTTTCCGCGAATTCACGCTGATGATTTCCGATACCATCCCAAAGGCGGGAAAGATCACGATATACACTTCCGGATGACCCAGGAACCAGAACAGGTGCTGGTACAGGATCGCGCTCCCGCCCGTATACGGCAAGGCCTTGTTCGTCTCGGTCAGGAATATGTTGGAGAGGTAAAAGCTGGTGCCGGCATTCCGGTCCAGCAGCAGCAGGATAAAACAGGACAACAACACCGGGAACGACAGCAACCCCATGATGGCGGTGAAAAATAACCCCCAGGTGCTCAGCGGCAGCCTGTTCATCGCCATACCCTTCGTCCGCATATTCAAAATGGTGGAAATATAATTGATCCCGCCCATTAGGGTCGACATGATAAAAAAGGCAAGACTTACCAGCCACAGATCCATGCCGGCCCCGTCCCCCGGATCGGCGTCTTTCAAAGCGCTCAGCGGTGCATACGCCGTCCAGCCCTCACCCGAGGGCCCTCCGTGCACGAAAAACGAACAGGCCATGAGCACGCTCGCGACAAAAAAAGACCAGTACGACAGCATGTTCACAAACGGCGAAGCCATGTCCCTCGCGCCAATCTGCAACGGTATGAGAAAATTCGCGAACGTTCCGCTCAACCCCGCCGTCAATACAAAGAAGATCATGATCGTTCCGTGCATGGTCATCAACTGGTAGTAAGTGCCGGGGTCGATCTTGCCCAGCGGGAACAAATGATGCGAGACGCCTTGCAGGAACGAAAAACTGGCGTTGGGGAACCCCAACTGCAATCGCATGAGGACCGAAAAACCGCCCCCTATGATGGCCCATAAAATACCGGTGATGAGGAATTGCTTGGAGATTACCTTATGATCCGTGCTGAAAATATACTTCGTGATAAAAGATCCTTTTTCCATTGGCGATCTAACGGCACAACTTTTATGCCCCGCCGGCAAGCGTAGCAATAGGGCATATCGGGAGCCCACCGGCCGCCCACCGGCCGCCCGGACTTTTTTTCCCCAGCAGGGAAAGATTTCCCCATGCCTCGCGCAGTCCCCCACGCCTCGCGCAGTCCCCACGCCCCACGCCGTCCCCACGCCTCGCGCAGTCCCCACGCCCCACGCCGTCCCCACGCCCCACGCCGTCCCGCATGCCCCACGCCGTCCCCTTCAAACACCAAACAAAGTAATTTAAAGTATTATATATTATATATTTGTTATCAATTGTAAAATTAATAAAATCCGCCGGAAAATACGATTTGACACCCGCCGAACGTTTAATACCCCGGACTCCGGTCCAGATCCGAACCCGATACCCTAAAATTGAAAACGACCCTATGAAACACGTAGATTATTTATATTTCAATATCTACAACTATTTCTACCGTATGAGCCAGTACCGGCAGTCGGTGAACCACCGGATGCAGACGATGTATCTGTTCTCACTGGGCCTTGGCGGATGGTTGCTCCTGATAGAGTCCGTCTATTTGCATACGATCAAACATTCCCGTTTTACTTCTCCGATCCAGTCGACGATCTTCGCCTCGTCCATCTACCTGCTGACCGCGACGTTCTTCAATTATGTCTTCATCGTCCGTGACCGCGATCAAAAGATCTTTGGGAAGTACGAGCAGAAATTCATGGGGAACCCCAGGCGGAAACAACATTTCTTCATTTCTCTCGGCATCCTGATCCTGCCTTATCTGGCGATGGTCTCGTTTGCGATCCTGTTCCCGCGGCACGGCCAGTTGTAATCGGCTTTGATCCCACATGTCCCCGCATGGCCAGCTGCAAGTGATTTGCCCGCGCATCTCACCGCACGGCCAGTGGCAAGCTGCCTTGACCACCCGACCTCCGGCGCGCACACCCGGCGTCACCAGATATTCACCCGAAGACTGTCGGGCCGGTATAGCTTGTCGCCGGGTTTGACGTGGAAGGCCTCATAGAAATCCGGTACATTGACCACTGGCCCGTTCACCCGCTCGCGCGCAGGCGCGTGCTCGTCCGTCCGAACCTGGTTAGCCAACCGTTTCTCCCTCACCTCCTCCATCCACCCGTACGCATAACCGAGAAAAAATCGTTGCAGCGGCGTGTACCCTGCGATCTTTTCCCCTCTCTTGTACGTGTCCGTTTTTTTGAACGCATCCAGACCGATCAGCAGACCGCCGAGATCGGCAATATTCTCGCCTTGCGTGACCCTGCCATTGACATGCAGCGTATCCACCGGCACGAAGGCATCAAACTGCCGGATGATCCGATCGGCCCGATGCGCGAACTGCACCGAATCCTCCGGCTGCCACCAGCCTTTGAGGTTACCATCGGCATCGTATTGCCTGCCCTGATCGTCGAAGCCATGCGTCATTTCGTGCCCGATCCAGTTGGCACCCGCGTAACCATAGACGAAGGCGTCGTCCAGCGCTTCGTCCCTCATACCGGGGATCGTAAAACCGGCCGCCGTCATCACGATCTCGTTGTTGCTCGGGTTATAATAGGCGTTATAGGTTTGCGGACTGATCTCCCATTCGCTCCGGTCCACCGGTTTGCCGAGCTTGGCTACGTTATAGCGGTACCACCACTCGCGCGCCCGCTGCAGATTCAACACGAACGGCCCCCTGTCGATCTGGAGACTGCTGAAGTCCTTCCATTTGTCCGGGTATCCCACTTTCTTTGTCATCTTCGCCAACTTGATATAAGCGCGCTGTTTCGTACTATCGCTCATCCAGGTCAGCCGTTCGATACGATCCCGGAAGGCGGCGCGGATATTCTCGATCAGATCGCTGTACCTTTTTTTCGCCGTGTCGCTGAAATATTCTTTGACGAACAACTGTCCCAGCGCTTCGCCGATGGCTCCCTGCTCGGCGTCGATCACGCGTTTCCAACGCACCTTCGGCGCCGTCACCCCGGTTAACGATTGGGAATAGATAAAATATCGGCCGAAAGTACCGCTGTCCAGGTAGGGCGCGCTCCGCAGGACCAGCTGGCTGGTGAAGTAGTCTTTCCAGTCCTGCAGCGCTACGGTGGTCAGGAGGTGATTCAGGGCCGTAAAGAATTCCGGCTGTCCGACGATCACCGAATCCACCCGCTGCGCGCCCACCTCCCTGAAATAGCCCGGCCAGTCGAATGCCGGCATCAGGTGACCCAACGCCCGCACGTCCATCTTGTGGTAATTGGCGTAGGGGTCGCGCAGATCTTCCCGCTTCCTCGAGACCTTCGCCAGCGCCGTTTCCAATCGCAGGACAGCCGCCGCTTTTTTTGCCGCCCCGGCGCTATCCAAACCCATCTCCCGGAAGGTCCCGGAAAGAAAATCGACATAGGCCTTCCGGACCGCCATTGCGCCCGTGTCCATCTTGAAATAATAGTCGCGCGTAGGCATCCCGAGACCGCCCTGTATCAATTGAAAAGCCGTTTTGGAACTGTTCTTGTCGTCCTGCGCCACATAATCGCGGAACAGGACGCTTACGCCTTTCAGGTGAAAGCCGGCCGCCACACGCGCGATAGCGTTCCCCGAAGCGATCGCCTGTATCGAATCAAACTCCGGCTTCAGCGGATCCAGGCCCTGTTTATCGATGGCTGTCGAATCCATTCCGCTGTACCACAGGTCGCCGATCTTCTGCGTGATCGTTCCTTTCGCCGCCTGCTGCGCCGCCGCATGCTCGTTCACCTTGCGGAGCCGGTCGTAGATCTCTTCGTTCACGAGATTGCCCAGTCCCCAGCCGCTTTCTGACGCAGGGATCGGCGTTCGCTTGATCCATCCTCCGTTCGCAAATTGAAAAAAATCATCGGCGGGACTGACCGTACTGTCGATATTGGCCGTCAGGAAATCGGGCTTTGACTGTTCGGGCTTGTGGTTGCAGGCAGCCAGGATCAGCGCCGGCAGCAACCATTGTGGGTGGATGGCTTTCATGCCCTGAATATAAAGCAAACAAAAAACACTGGCAACTTGCAATTTTTTCGCTCTAACTTGCCGCCAATCAGTAAATGCCGGTCTCTTGAAAAGGAAAATGGCCATATTGTCCGTATTGTTGGGGTGCATCGGGGCAGTGGCGGTCGGACAGGTGGAGATCAAAGGCACCGTCTATGACGAGTCCAAACTATTTGCAATGCCCGGTGTCAGCGTTCTCGGGACGTCCGGGCAAGGCACCACGACGGACTCTGTTGGCGAATACCATATCCTGCTTCATCCGGGCGATTCGATCTATTTCTCCTATCTCGGCAGATACACCGGCAAGATACCGGTCAGCCGGATCGTGAAAAATTATCCGCTGGACATGAGCCTCGCTGTGAGGGTCGACAGCCTGCCGCTCGTCGTCGTCCGCCCCCGGCCGTACCGCTATGATTCCGCGGAGAACCGGGACGAATACCGCAATGTCTTCGACTACCAACCCGAAAACGTTATTTTCGGCGCGCGCAGGAATAGACAGATGCTCGAGTTGCAGCAACGCCTCATCGAGGAAGAGCAGGAAAAATATGTCAGCTACCGCTTCAACAAACTCCTGGTCCGGAAGATCACCGGCCTCCGCGGGCCGGCGCTCGACACCTTCATGAAATTGTACCGCCCCACCTACCAGTTCATCAGGAACTGCGAGAACGACTACGAATTCTACAAGTACATCAAAGACGCCGGCCTTTATTTCCAGGCGCACCCGCAATAACATCCGCCAGGTTCCAACGCCACACCGCGCCCGACCCGCCGCTGCCTTTGCCCGCGCAACCCCGCCTAACCCGCCGCCGCTCCCGCCTGGCCGGCATCTGTCCGTTTTACCACCCGCGCACCCATCAAACAATTTTTTGATTTGTTCCGGTGCTTTTCTTACATTGTGTCATACTAACATATTGATATGCCTGCCAAACCTCTGCTACCTGCTGCCCTGGCGCTGGTACTCGCCGCCGCCGGGCTTTCTTCCTGTCATACCGGCCCCACGGGCAACAAGGGCTCGGACACACTGACCACCGCGGACGGCTTCAGTTACCGCGATCTGAACCACAACGGCCGTCTCGACATTTATGAAGACAAACGCCAGCCCGTTACTGCCCGCGTCGACGACCTGCTCAAACAAATGAATCTCGAAGAAAAAGCCGGCATGCTGTTCATCAACGGCGCCCGCATCAACGACGATGGTTCCATCGAAGACCGGCCGGCCACCGGCATGTTTGCTTTCGCCCCGAACGCGCTCAGGCTCGTCAGGGAAAAGAAAATGAACCACTTCAATCTGTGGCAGGTACCTTCGCCCGCCGCCATGGCCAAATGGTACAACGCGATGCAGCGCTACGTGCAGGACTCCACACGTCTCGGTATCCCGATCACCATCGCATCCGACCCGAGGAACCACTTCAGCAGCAACATCTTCGCGATGACGGCCAACACCTTCTCGCAATGGTGCGAGCCGCTCGGACTGGGCGCCATCGGCGATAGCGCACTCACCCGCCAGTTTGCCGATATCTCGCGGCGCGAATACCTGGCGGTAGGCATCCGCGAGGCGCTGCATCCGCAGGTGGACCTGGCGACCGAACCGCGCTGGCCGCGGATCAGCGGCACCTTCGGAGAAGACGCAATGCTCACGGCGCGCATGGCAAAGGCCTATATCCTGGGTTACCAGGGCGATCGCCTCGACTCGAACAGCGTGGCCACGATGACCAAACATTTTCCCGGCGGCGGACCGCAAAAAGAAGGGTTGGATCCTCATTTCCCCTTCCAAAAAGGACAGGTCTACCCGGGTCACCGTTTCAACTATCACCTGGTCCCCTTCGAAGCGGCCTTCGCAGCGCATACCGCCGCCATCATGCCTTACTACGGCGTGCCGATGGGGCAGACCAGTGAGAACGTGGGATTCAGCTACAACAAGGACATCATCACCGGCCTGCTGCGCAACAAATACCACTACGACGGGGTCGTCTGCACGGATTGGGGACTCGTCACCGACGCCAACCTGGGAGGGACCGTATGGCCGGCCCGCGCATGGGGAGTCGAACAATTGTCGCGCGAAGACCGGGTGAAAAAGATCATCGATGCAGGCGTGGACCAATTCGGTGGAGAGAATTGTCCGGAACTGGTACTGCAGTTGGTGAAAGAGGGACGCATCGGCGAGGCGCGTATCGATACCAGCGTTCGAAGACTGCTGACCCAGAAATTCGAGCTCGGTCTGTTTGACAACCCCTATGTGGACGAATCCAGGGTGGCCCGATTCGTGGGCAATCCCGAATACCTCAGGGCCGGTGAAGCCTCCCAACGCCGGGCCATGACGCTGCTGAAGAACGACAAAAAGGTGCTGCCGCTTACGCCGGGGAAATGGAAGATCTATATCCGGAACATCGATCCGAAGGTCGCCGCCGCATACGGCACCGTCGTCTATGATCCGAAAAAAGCCGACATCGCGATCGTCCGGCTAAAAACTCCTTTCTATCCCGTCGAGTCGCCGATCATGATGGCTCGTATGTTCCACCATGGCGACCTCGATTTCAAAGGCAAACAAAAGGATAGCATCTTGCAATTACTGAACACCGTTCCGACGATCGTCGACATCTACCTCGACCGGCCCGCCGTCATACCCGACATCAGCGCGAAGGCGAAAGGCCTGTTGGCCGATTTCGGCGCCAGCGACGGGGCGGTCCTCGATGTCATCTTCGGCAAGGCGAAACCCGGCGGCCATCTTCCCATTGAATTGCCGTCCTCGATGGCGGCCGTCCGCGCGCAAAAAGAAGATGTGCCCTACGACAGCAAGGCGCCTCTTTACAAATTCGGTTACGGCCTGAGCTATTAGATCCCGATACCAGCGGCGGCCTTCGGCCGCAGCCCCGCGCGCTCCAACCAGCCGCCCCGCGCGCTCCAACCAGCCGCCCCGCGCGCTCCAACCAGCCGCCCCGCGCGTCCGCCGCCCCCCATTCCTATATCCCCGAAACCCCCAATTTCAGTTTATAACGGTAGCCGAAGCGCGGCGCGTAATCCTGCTCCTTCAACACCTCCTTCGTCTTCTTCGCGATCCAGAATTTTTCGGTACCCTGCTCATCCGAATGCTCGAGCGTCCAACACTCGATCTTTTCGCCTCCCCGGCCCGTGACCACGTCGCTGCCGGTCACGGTATACGGTACTTCTTCCGGTTTGCCGAAGCCCGGATCGTAGTAGTTGATCAGGAATGTCCGGTTCCCCTGATACGGTAACATTGAGTAGATGACAAGATCGTCATGCCAGTTGAGATTGTACCGCCCGAACGATGCGGCAAACTCCGCTTCATAATGCGATCGCATCGAATCCGGCATCGCCCGGACCACGCTGCGCGCGTCGAATTTGCGCGTCTCGAAATCGAAGATCATACCGTACCCCAACGCCCGCCAATACGTGTCGTGCAATAAGGTGGAAAAATCGCGCGCGTCGAATACCGTGAAAGCGGTATGGACGACCGAATCCCGGTCCCACTGCTGCCGCACGACGATCGCGGGCTTGTTATGCCATGTCTGGCGCTCCACCTGCATTTTGGCGAGGATCATGCTCGTGGCGGGACTGTCCGGCGCTTTCTGCCGGATGATCAGGTAGGAATAGCTTCCCGTTTGCAGGCCGCCAATGTCGAGATCGGAGGGCCGTACACGTACCGTGTCCCGCTTCTGAGACAAGGCGTGCAAGACCATCAGCAAAAAGATCGGCAGGCTAAGGACGAACTTAACGGACATAGCAGTTATTTTTTGACATAAATATGGACCGATTTTCCGGTCCCGGCCAACCGATTCAACGAACGCCCCGATCCTTTAAACAAATGGCCCGCGGCGGAGCCGCGGGCCCGATCAAAAATAACCCGTGGCGCCGCCCCGGGGCTCCGGTGTCTCTCACGATCGGCTAGCGCTATTTCCCGCCTGGTGTAACTTTTATGACCTTCGAAGGAAGCAACCCATGCGCTTCGCGGTGCGTCTCGATCACGGCATCCGCGTCCGGCGCCTGCGACAGACAAACGACCATATTCCCGCTCACCCAATAGTTGATGAAATTTACGCCCTGCTTGCCCTCCACCGCCAGGTCTTTCTGATGCGCGGCCGCGACGTCGGCCGGCGACACTGCGCTGGCGAATTCATGGATATCGAGATAATAATTCTTTTCGGCATTTTCTGCGGCAGCCGGCCCGTCCGTGACGATATAGATCTCGCTCGGAAGCAACCCATGCGCTTCCGCATGCGTTTGACGGATCGCATGGCTGTCCGGCGACGACGAAAGACAATAAACGTTTCCCCCGGCCTCGTCTACCCAATATTGAAGGAAATGCACGCCGTACTTGCCTTCGACCGCCAGATCCTTCGCATGCGCCTTGGCGACCGCTTCGGCCGTCACATTGCCCGCGCCGAGATGATGGACATCAATAAAGAGCAGCAAAGGGTGGCCCGATGCGCCGTTGGCAGGGGTATTGGCGTTGGGTTGCGCGATCAGCCCAAGGCTGCTCAGTTGCAGGATCGCCACGCCAACGTAGAAAATAATTTTCATGATAAATAGCTTTAAATTTGATGAAATGTTATGCTGAACAAAGGAACGGCCTGCCCTGCTTTCGGATGTAAGGATAATTCCCTATTTTACCACGAGCGCATCCCCATTTTTGGCTTTAACCGCTGACCATGGAATTGATCGAAAGAACCGGCCCGCTTAACCTGCTGCGGTCGAAATTCGGCGAAGTCTCCGCCGGAGAGGGGCATTGCGTCATCGTCAATGGTGAGGCAGGCATCGGGAAAACCTCGTTGGTGCGCGCATTTTGCCGGGAAAGAAAGGAGACGACGCCGATATTCATCGGCACCTGCGATGCCCTCTTCACGCCGCGTCCCCTGGCGCCGCTGTACGACATTATCTGGCAACTCTGGGGAGACGAATGGAAAAAAGAAGGCAATATCGAAGACCGCGTGAGCCTGTTCACCCAACTCTTTCACCGGCTCGCGAGCCGGAATGACACGACCATTGTCATTTTCGAGGACATCCACTGGGCCGACGAGGCTACCCTCGATTTCATCAAGTTCCTCGCAAGACGCATCACACGCATACACTGTCTTTTTATCCTTACCTACCGCGACGACGAGGTGCATGCGCTTCATCCGCTGCGAAGCCTCCTCGGCCAGCTCGCCCCGCATTCCTTTACCCGGCTGCAACCTCCGCCGTTGTCAAAAGACGCGGTCAGCAAAATGGCTTCCGAAAAAGGATACAACGGGGAAGATGTCTATGCGATCTCGACAGGCAACCCGTTTTATGTGAACGAGATCCTGGCCAGCTACAGCCCGGGCATACCTGAAAATATCAAAGACTCGATCCTGTCGGTTTATCACAGGCTGGATGAGAAGACCAAACGGCTTTGGGAGATCCTGTCGGTACAACCCACGGGTTTTGAATTGGGCTACCTCGAAAAACTCGAGCCGCAATACGATACCGCGCTCACCCCCTGTCTCGAAGCCAGGATCCTGTTGCTCAGCGAAGGGCGGCTGTTCTTCAAACACGAACTTTACCGGCGTACCATCGAGACGTCGCTGTCGCCATTCCTGCGGATCGCGCTCCACAAAATGATCCTCCAGCGTTTCAGGGAGGATTTCGAACGCAGCGGAGACATCTACCGGATCATCCACCATGCCAAGAACGCCAACGAACACGAACTCGTCGTGCACTTCGCCCCGCTGGCAGCACGCCAGGCAGCATCCCTCGGCGCGCACGTCGAGGCCTCCCGGCTCTATTTCTCGGCCATCGAATATTTTCAGGACGGCGAAAAGGAAAGACTGGCCGGATTTTATGAGGCCTACGCCTACGAATGCTTCCTGACCAACCGGATCGAAGAAGCCATCGTGTACCAGACGCGCGCGTCGCAAATCTGGAAAGAGAAGGGGAA
>DASZYU010000097.1:0-4385 GCA_035545215.1 Puia sp. | reverse complement strand
ATTCTGTTCATGGGGCTAATTTATAAAAAAACGGCCAGACCGAAAATGGCGTCACCGGTTTTTGTAATCCCCGAAAGCAATTTTTAGGTAATTTTGCGCTCGCATAAGGCACCTTCTAATTGTTGACATATTAAATAAATTCATCATGGTCTTCGATCTGGATCTAATCAAAAAAATTTACGGGGAAATGCCTTCAAAGGTGGACGCTGCCCGTAAACTGGTAGGAAAGCCTCTGACATTAGCCGAAAAGATACTTTATTCTCATCTTTTTGAAAAACCCGCCAAAGCCTGCGTGCGGGGGAAGGACTATGTGGATTTCGCACCGGACCGCGTCGCCATGCAGGACGCTACGGCGCAGATGGCCCTCCTGCAGTTTATGACCTGCGGCCGAGATAAGGTCGCCGTTCCCTCCACCGTGCATTGCGATCACCTCATCCAGGCCAAGACGGGAGCGGCATCCGATCTCGCCACCGCGCTGGACGTCAATAAAGAAGTATACAATTTCCTGGCCTCCATCTCCAATAAGTATGGCATCGGTTTCTGGAAACCGGGCGCCGGCATCATCCACCAGGTGGTACTCGAAAACTATGCTTTCCCCGGTGGGATGATGATCGGCACCGACTCGCATACCCCGAACGCCGGCGGTCTCGCAATGGTCGCCATCGGAGTAGGCGGAGCGGACGCGGTCGACGTGATGGCGGGTCTGCCCTGGGAACTGAAGATGCCCAAACTCATCGGCGTCAAACTGACCGGGAAGATGAGCGGCTGGACGAGCGCCAAGGACATCATTTTGAAAGTAGCCGGCATCCTGACGGTTAAAGGCGGTACCGGCGCGATCGTCGAATATTTCGGAGAAGGCGCGGACAGCCTGAGCGCCACCGGGAAAGGGACCATCTGCAACATGGGTGCGGAGATCGGGGCCACTTGCTCGCTGTTCGCCTACGACGGAAAAATGGCGGCTTACCTGAAGGCCACCGGCCGCGCCGAAGTAGCGGCGCTTGCCGACGGGATCCGTGACTACCTGCGTCCGGACAAAGAAGTATACGCCGATCCCGGAAAATATTACGATCAGCTGATCGAGATCGACCTGAGCACGCTCGAACCGCATGTCAACGGTCCTTTCACGCCCGATCTGGCCTGGCCTATCAGCAAATTCGCGGAAGCGGTCAAGGCCAACAACTGGCCCGAACGGCTGGAAGTTGCGTTGATCGGCAGCTGCACCAATTCCTCCTATGAGGACATCAGCCGGAGCGCTTCGCTGGCACAACAGGCGATCGATAAGCATCTCAGGACGAAAGCCGAGTTCACCATAACCCCGGGTTCCGAACAGGTGCGGTTCACCATCGAAAAAGATGGTTTCCTCGACACCTTCGACCGGATCGGCGGCGTCGTCCTCGCCAATGCCTGCGGTCCCTGTATCGGGCAGTGGGCCCGTCACATCGACGACCCGAACCGGAAGAACTCCATCATCACCTCGTTCAACCGCAACTTCGCCAAACGCAACGACGGCCTGGCCAGCACGCATGCCTTCGTCGCAAGCCCCGAGATCGTCACGGCATTCGCGATCGCCGGGCATCTGTCTTTCAATCCGCTGAAAGACAAATTGAAAAATGAAAAGGGCGAGGACGTGATGCTGGACGAGCCCAAAGGGGTCGAGCTCCCTCCCAAAGGTTTCTCGGTCGACGATCCCGGGTACCAGGCGCCGGCAAAAGACGGCAAGAACGTACAGGTCGTCGTCAAACCGGATAGCCAGCGGCTCCAGTTGCTGGACGCCTTCGCGGCCTGGGAAGGCAAGGACCTGAAAGGATTGAAACTATTGATCAAGGCCAGGGGTAAATGTACCACGGACCATATCTCGATGGCGGGTCCGTGGCTGAAATACCGCGGTCATCTCGACAACATTTCGAATAATATGCTGATCGGCGCCGTCAATTTCTTCAACGATAAGACCGACGCGGTTAAGAATCAGCTGACGGGCCAGTATGGCGCCGTTCCGGCAACGGCAAGGGCCTACAAGGCCGCAAGGATCGGATCGGTCGTCGTCGGGGACGAGAACTACGGTGAAGGCAGCAGCCGCGAGCATGCCGCTATGGAGCCGCGTCATCTCGGTGTGCGCGCGATAGTCGTCCGCAGCTTTGCGCGCATCCACGAGACCAATCTGAAAAAACAGGGCATGCTCGCCCTGACGTTTGCGAACAAAGAAGATTATGACAAAGTGCAGGAAGACGATGTCATAGATATCGACGGGCTCACGGCGTTCGCGCCCGGCAAGCCGCTGACGATGGTGCTGCACCACAAGGATGGGAGCCAGGACAACGTGAGCCTCAACCACACCTACAATGAACAACAGATCGGTTGGTTTAAGGCGGGGGGAGCGCTGAATGTCATCAGGAGCCAGTTTGCGAAATAAACCATTGACGAGGGCATCCCGGAAAGGGGTGCCCTTTTAGAATAATTGCCTTATGACCCGTCATTTGTCCCTGGCGCTTTTGCTGGCGCTCGCCGTTTACCACACGGATGCGCAAACTGCGGCCAACGCCAGGCGGCTCGCCATCATCGGATATTATGCCGGGCGGAATACGACCATCGACAGTTTTCCGATGAACGAGCTGACGAACGTCATCTACAGCTTTTGCCACCTGCGCGGCAACCGGCTGTGGGTCAACAATTCGGGCGACAGCGACCGGATCCGCCACCTGGTAGCACTGAAGGTGCAAAACCCTTCGCTGAAAGTGATCCTGTCGATGGGCGGTTGGGGCGGTTGCCGCACCTGTCCCGATGTGTTTGCAACAGACAGCGGCCGGAGCGAATTCGCGGCGAGCGCGCGCGAGCTTTCCGATTATTTTCATACCGACGGTATCGACCTGGATTGGGAGTACCCGGGACTCGAGAATGTCCCCGGCTATCCCTATACGCCGGAGGACAGGGACCATTTTACGGACGTGCTGCGGAAATTGCGTTCGGCGCTGGGACGGAAAGCAGAGATCAGTTTCGCCGCCGGCGGTTTCACCGAATACCTCCAGACATCGGTCGACTGGAAGCGCGTGGCGCCGTTGGTGAATTACATCAACCTCATGACCTACGACCTGGTCGGGGGTTATAGCCGGCAGACGGGTCATCATACGCCGCTGTACAGCACGCCCGAACAGACCGAAAGCACGGACCATGCCGTACGGTGGCTGGATTCCGCCGGTGTACCGTTGCGCAAGCTGGTCATAGGAATGGCATTCTATGCTCGTATCTACCAGGTCGATGACACCGCAAACTACGGCCTCTATCGCCCGGCGCATTTCTGGCGCGGCGTTTCCTACAGGGACCAGGCGACGCTGCTGTCGCCGGACAGCGGTTATGTCTATCATTGGGACAGCACCGCGCAGGCGCCCTGGCTGTTCAATGCGCAGCGCCGTCAGTTCGTTACCCTGGACGACACGACGTCGATCCGGCTGAAGACCGAATACGCGATCCGCAAAGGCCTGGGCGGCGTGATGTTCTGGCAGATGGCGGATGACAACTATTTCAGCAACGGGCTGCTGGATGTCATTTACCATACACGTGCATCCATGAAGAAGGCGTCCAATATACAATAACTATGCGTTTCTGCTCTGCTGTCCTGTCGGCCGCGCTGGCGATCCTGACGGGATCCTGTCATGGCCCGAAACAGTTGACCGCCACGGCGGTGACCTTGTCGCTTGCCGATACGCTGCCTGCGCTGCCGCCATCAGAGATCGACATACCCGTCAAGATCGCGGGGGCCCCGCTGCTTAAAGCGGTCGATTCGATGGTGCCCCGCGAATTCGTATCGCAGGGATGGCCGGGCTATTTGCAATCGTCCTGTGATTTCCGGTACCGGTACCGTTTTGTCCGTTCGGGTTTCGCTATCCGGTGCGCGAACAATCACCTGTCCATCGCGATGTCGGGCAGCTACCAGGTCGCAGGCGGCCGTTGTCTTTGCGCGGCCGGCAAACCCGTGAGCCCCTGGATCTCGGGTTATTGCGGTTTCGATAAGGAGCCGATGCGCCGGGTGGATTTTTCCTTCGGCACCCAGTTGGGCGTACAACAGGACTATCGTCTGCGCGCCGTATCGGCGGTGGAGCAGATCGTCTCGCTCGACCGATGCAGGATGTCCATCTTCTCGATGGACATGACCGACCAGATCACCGACAGCATCCGCTCGTCGGTGGCCAGCTTCTGCAACGGGCTCGACGCGTCCATCACGGGAATTAAATTCGGGGACTATCTGCGGCAGGCGGCGAAGACCTGGCAGAAGACGCCGATCGGTCCATACGGCTGGCTGGTCGTCAACCCGGTGTCGTTGCGCGTCAGTACGCTCAACTATGTACGCGACAGCTTCCTGGTCAGCCTGGGCATCACGTGCAGACCCGAAT
>DASZYU010000096.1:0-16480 GCA_035545215.1 Puia sp. | reverse complement strand
CAAAAGGGCGGGGCGTCCGCATCTGCAAGGCCCATGTCGAAGGGCGACCGGAATCCGCCATATTCCCAAACACCGACATCGGCCATCCTGTCCTCGGCGATAACGAAGACCGCCCCCGGTTCGTGGCCCGCCAAAGAGCCTCCAATCCCGGCCTGTAAGATCAGGTCCGGACGGCTCCTGCCGATATGACGCATGAGCGACCACGTGGTCGCCACTCCTCCGACCCCGGTGATCAGCGGAGGCGGAAACCCTTTTGATACCGCATTTCGTCCAAGGACATCGATAGTCGGTTGAATTTCAAATGTCGTCGCGGCCGCGAGCAGGATATGCATACCGCAAATATCCGGTTACTATGCATTACCTTTGCGGAAATTTTTTGTGGATGGTCAGGGGCTGCGATGGTCAACTTTCCGGCGCCGAATGCCGGGGTTACCGGCATCCGCGACCCAACCCACAAAGTCATCGATATGGTGTATCTGACGCGACTGGAGCATTTCAATGCGGCCCACAAGCTGTACAACCCCGGCTGGAGCAGGGAAAGGAATGAGGCTGTTTTTGGAAAATGCGCCAACGAGAACTGGCACGGTCACAACTACGAATTGCACGTGACGATAAAGGGCGAGCCGGACCCCGATACCGGTTTTGTCTTTGACGTCAAGCGGCTGGGCGGGATCATCCGCGAGCACGTCGTCGAAAAGCTCGATCACAAGAACCTGAACCTCGACGTCGATTTCATGCGGGGCAAAATGTGCTCGACCGAGAATCTCGTCATTGCGATCTGGCAGCAGTTGCAGCAGCACTTGCCGGCGGAAATTTGTCTGCATGGCATCCGGCTGTATGAGACGCCCAGGATCTATGTCGAGTATTTTGGCCCCGGCCAAAAATAAAACTGGAAAGCCAATGGAAAAAGTAGCCGTCTTCCGAAAGGAACATTTCAATGCGGCGCATCGCCTTTTCAACCCGGCCTGGGATGACAGGAAGAATGCCGAAGTGTTTGGTAAATGCAGCAACCCGCATTACCATGGACACAATTACGAGTTGGTGGTGAAAGTCACCGGCGTGCCGGACCCGGACACCGGGTACGTTATGGATATGAAGGTCTTGTCGGCGATCACCGCCGAGGAAGTTCTCGCGCGGTTCGATCATAAGAACCTCAATCTGGACACGGAATTCTTTCGCGGGCTCAACCCCACCGCCGAGCATATCGCCATGGTCATCTACGATCTCCTTCGGGCGCGGATCAACAGGGACCTCGGCCTCCAGGTGAGACTATACGAAACGGAAAGAAATTTTGTAGAATACCCTGCATAAGCAGGGGCGATCAACCATTCAACAGCTCACGCATGGCATATTCAAAGATCGAACAGTACGATGAAGAGATCACCTCGGCGCTGACCAGGAACTACAGGGATTCCCTGCACCTGCTGGGCGAGGACGCAAAAAGGGAAGGCCTCCTGAAAACGCCCGAGCGCGTGGCAAAAGCGATGCAGTTC
Organism: Puia sp.; assembly: GCA_035545215.1. Classification (GTDB taxonomy): domain Bacteria; phylum Bacteroidota; class Bacteroidia; order Chitinophagales; family Chitinophagaceae; genus Puia. The sequence goes on along the minus strand of DASZYU010000096.1, from coordinate 14,987 downwards.
ATGACGCAGGGCTATGGTATGGATGCGCACGCGATCCTCAACTCAGCCAAATTCCACGAAGACGTCAGCGAGATGATCCTCGTGAAGGATATCGAGCTGTACAGCCTCTGCGAACATCATATGCTGCCCTTTTTCGGCAAGGCGCATATCGCCTACATTCCCAATGGATGGATCACGGGTCTGAGCAAGATCGCAAGAGTCGTGGACGTATATGCCAGGCGTCTGCAGGTACAGGAGAGGCTGACGACCCAGGTCCTCCATGCCATAAAGGAAACGCTCAACCCGCTGGGCGTCGCCGTCGTCATCGAGGCTTCCCATCTCTGTATGATGATGCGTGGCGTACAAAAACAGAATTCCGTTACGACCACCTCCGCTTTCTGGGGCGAGTTTGAAAAGAACGAGACCCGTAGCGAGTTTACCAAGCTCATCTCTTCAAATCTTCATTCCTGATGCGCCAGGTTCAGGATTTTCTTTGCTGAATCGGCGCTTTGTGGCATATTTGCGAACATGAAACACGCATACGTATTCCCGGGTCAGGGCTCGCAGTTTCCAGGCATGGGGAAGAATCTTTACGAGAACAGCGCTTTTGCCAGGAAATTGTTCGAACAGGCCAACGATGTCCTCGGATTTCGTATCTCGGATATCCTGTTCTCCGGGAGCGAAGACGACCTCCGGCAGACAAAAGTGACGCAGCCGGCCATCTTCCTGCATTCGGTCATCGCCTTTAAGGGGATCGAAAATAGCAGACCCGAAATGGTTGCCGGTCATTCGCTGGGCGAGTTCTCCGCGCTCGTCGCATGCGGAGTGCTGAGCTTCGAGGATGGGTTGCAGCTCGTGTCGACACGCGCCGGTGCGATGCAGCACGCGTGTGAAAAACAACGGTCTTCTATGGCAGCCATACTCGGTCTTGAAGACGAAAAAGTGGAGGAGATTTGCGCGCTCGCCAGCAAAGAGACAGGCGAAACCGTTGTTCCCGCCAACTACAACTGTCCTGGCCAATTGGTCATCAGCGGGTCTGTGAAGGCAGTAGAGAATGCCTGTCAGCAAATGAAGACGGCTGGCGCCAAACGCGCCCTGGTGCTTCCGGTGCACGGCGCGTTTCATTCGCCCTATATGGCGCCTGCGGCGGACGAGCTGACCGGCGCGATCGAGAAAACGACTTTCTATAACCCCACCTGCCCGGTATATCAGAACGTGGCTGCGAAAGCCGTGGTCGCCAAAGACGAGATCAAAAAGAACCTCATCGACCAACTGACCGGCGCCGTCCGCTGGACACAGTCCGTCCGGGCGATGATCGCGGACGGCGCATCGCACTTCACCGAGATAGGTCCCGGCAAAGTCCTGCAGGGATTGATCCAGAAAATTGACAAAAATGTGCAGGTCGATGGAGTCAGCTGACGTCAAAGCGCGCTCGTCGAGCAATTGATCCAGCCCGCGTCGAACTGCGCCTGGTATTTTTGATAGAAACGGATGGCGGGTTCATTCCAGTCCAGCACCTGCCAAACCATGCCGCTGAATCCGCGGTCTTTCGTCTCCTGCAGCAGCCAGTCGAACAGCATCTTTCCCAGACCTTTTCCCCTCATCTCTTTGGTCACGAGGATATCTTCCAGGTACAGCCGCTGCCCCTTCCAGGTACTATAACGGATATAATACAGTGCAAACCCTTCGACCCTCCCCCCGACAGTGACCACGAATGCCCACCAGACGGGATGCTGCCCGAAGCCGCTGTCTTCGAAATGTTCGGGCGTTACCGTCACCTCCTGCGGTGCGCGCTCGTATTCCGCCAGCTCGCGGATCAGTTCCATCAGCCGCGGACAGTCTTCGCGGATAGCCCGGCGGATTTCGATATTCTCCATGTTAATGCCCCCATTTTACCCAGGTGGCACCCCAGGTGAACCCTCCGCCGAAAGCGGCCAGAACGAGGTTGTCGCCTTTATGAAGTTTCGCTTCCCAATCCCAGAGACACAAAGGGATCGTACCGGCGGTTGTATTCCCATACCGCTGGATGTTGACCATGACCTTTTCTTCCGAAAGACCCATCCGGTGCGCCGTGGCGTCGATGATCCGTTTGTTGGCCTGGTGAGGGACAAGCCAGGCGATATCCTCGGCCTTCAGCCCGTTGCGCTCCATCAGCTCTGCGCTGATATCGGCCATGCCTTTCACCGCAAATTTGAAGACCGCCTGACCTTCCTGGTAGATGTAGTGCTCCTTCGCGGCGACGGTTTCGAAAGACGAAGGGTGCAGCGATCCGCCTCCCTTCATGTGAAGATGGCTCCTGCCGCTGCCATCGCTTCGAAGCAGACTGTCCAGCACGCCATACCCTTCATAATTGGGCTCGAGCAAAACGCCGCCGGCGCCGTCCCCGAAGATGATGCAGGTGGTACGGTCGCTGTAATCGACGATCGCGCTCATTTTATCGGCTCCGACCACGACCACTTTTTTGAAGCGCCCGCTTTCGATATACATGGCCCCGCTGGTCAGTGCATACAAAAAACCGGAACACGCGGCACTCATGTCGAAGCCCCACGCATTTTTTGCGCCGACCTTGTCGCAAAGGATATTTGCAGTGGCGGGAAAGACCATGTCGGGAGTGACCGTTGCCACAATGACACAATCGATCTCCTCCGGCGAAATACCCCGCTTCCGGCATATTTCCTGTACCACGGGAACACACAGATCGGAGGTGGCCTTGCCCGGCTGCTTCAATATTCTCCTTTCTTCGATCCCTGTGCGGGTCCGGATCCACTCGTCATTCGTGTCGACGAGCTTTTCCAGGTCGGCATTGGTCAAACGGTCTTCGGGTACATATCCTCCGATCGCAGTGATCGCGGCGGTGAGTTTCTTGGTCATTATGAATTTCCAATCAGGTTAAGAAAAGTTTTTTGCAAAGGTGGGGAAAAATATTGATTTTCGCTGCCATGATCGCCTTCCTGCGCGGCGAGTTCGCCCATAAGACCCCGACATTGGTACAGATGGATGTTGCCGGCGTCGGATACGAGCTTCAGATTAGCCTGCACACCTATACACGGATCCAGCATTTGGAATCGGGGACCTTACTCACTTACCTGCATATCCGAGAAGATGCGCACGTCCTTTACGGCTTTTTCGATAAGGCTGAAAAGGACATGTTCATCCTGCTGATCAGCGTTTCGGGCGTAGGCGCGACGACCGCCAGGATGATGCTCTCTTCACTGAAACCCGAAGAGATATCCAGGGCGATTTTGCAGGGTAACGCACGCCAATTGGAGAGCATCAAAGGCATCGGTAAAAAATCTGCCGAAAGGATCATTCTCGAACTGCGCGATCGCCTTGGAAAAGGCAGGGGAGAAACTCCAAATATTTCATCTTTCACCAACAATACGGTAGAACAGGACGCGTTAAATGCACTGATCACGCTGGGGATAGCCAGACCCGCCGCAGAAAATGCCATCAGAAAGGTCCTGAAGGAGGACGCCGGCACGGAACAAATCGAGGAAATCATTAAGAAAGCTTTAAAAATCTTGTAGGTTATCGGCACAACTCTATCTAACTAATTCTTGAGGAAAGTTTGACCCGCCATTCGTTTTTGTTGGTCCTGGCAACGGTAGCGCTAACGGCCGTCCCGGTAGTCCTTTGCACGACCGCGGCTGCCAGCCCGTTCCGCCAGCCCGGGAGGCGGGACACCGGGGTCCGCAACACCGATCCCCGGATCCAACATGCGGCCGACTCCATTCTTCGTCAACACGATTCAATCCGCAGCTTACTTCGCGATACCGTTCCTGCAAAAGCAAAGGATACATCCCGGAAAGACAGTCTTCGCTGGCCGATCCAGGATAGACGCGGTGACCGGTTCTCCAACCCGAACAACAACCCATGGTACCTGAAAGATCCGCCGAACCTGCACGATTCGGTGGTGTACGATCCTGCCACAAACCAGTTCTATATCCTTGAAAAGATTGGGAATCAATACTATAGGAAGCCGACTTACCTGACATTCGAGGAAATGATGAAGATGCAGGGCGATTCGGCGGAAAACGATTATTTCCGAAAGCGGGCGGACGCGATGAGCGCACTCAACCGGGCGATGCGACCCAGGCTGTCCGTCAGCAACAACCTTTTCAACCGGATCTTCGGGACCGGTAAGATCGATATCAAGCCGCAGGGAACGGTCGATATCATGGCAGGTTACCAGGAGCAAAATATTCAAAACCCGACCCTTCCCGAAAGCGCCCGCCGGACCGGCGGGTTCGATTTCAATATGAACGCCAACCTGCAGGTCGTCGGGCAGATCGGCGATAAGCTGAAACTGCCGATCAGCTACAATACGCTGGCCAATTTTGACTTCGAGAACCAGCTCAAACTGGATTATACCGGCAGTTCCGACGAGATCATCAAGAAGATCGAGGCGGGCAACGTTTCCTTTACCACTCCGAGCACGCTCATGAGCGGCGCCCAGTCGCTGTTCGGGATCAAGACCAAATTGCAGTTCGGCAAACTGACGGTTACCGCCGTATTGGCTAACCAACGCTCTCAGAAGCAATCCGTTAGTTCTTCCGGCGGCGCCTCGGTCACCACCTTCTCTTTCAAAGCGGATGACTACGACGAGAACCGGCACTTCCTGCTCGCCCAATACTTCCACGATAACTACAATGCGGCCATGTCGCGGATCCCGCTGGTCACTTCACAGGTACAGATCCTCCGCATAGAGGTCTGGGTGACGAACCGCAACGGGATCGACACCGGGTCCCGGCAAATCGTCGGCCTGATGGACCTGGGCGAAACCAAACCATACAACAGCAGGATCCGGCCGCAGACCAAACAGCCGTACCCGGACAACGACAACAACAGCGAATACCGCAGCATCATCAACGACCCGTCCAGCCGCAGCCCCACCACCGCCGCAAACAAGCTGAATTCGCTGGGCCTGACACAGGTGCAGGACTTCGAGATCGTGTACGCCAGAAAATTGAACCCGACGGATTATACCTTCAACCCCCAGGTCGGTTTCATCTCGCTCAATCAAACGCTTCAGGCCAATGACGTGCTGGCCGTCGCCTATCAATACAGCTATAACGGTCACGTCTACCAGGTCGGGGAATTCTCCACCGATGTACCACCGGACACGACATCAGGCACCTTTGGCGGTGCTTCCAAGGTATTATACCTCAAGCTGCTGAAAGCTACGTCTCAACGGACCAATCTGCCGATCTGGGACCTGATGATGAAGAACATCTATACCCTGAAAACGGCCACCGGCGTTTTTTTGAGCAATATCCAGCAACAGGGTTTTCAGTTCAACGTCAACTACGATCAACCTAGTCTCGGCATCAAGCGCTATCTCCCGGAGGGGCCGAAGGCGGACCTTCCCCTGATCACGGTGCTCGGTCTCGACCGGTTGAACGCCCACAACGACCCCGGTCCCGACGGCGTCTTCGACTACATCGAAGGGTTAACCGTCAATTCCGGCCAGGGCCGGATCATCTTTCCCGTACTGCAGCCGTTCGGCAGGGACCTGGATACGCTGGCCTTCGCCGGGCAGCCCCAGTCGGTCAAGAATAAATATGTGTTTTACCAGCTGTACGATACCATCAAGGCAGTCGCCCAGACCTATGCCAACGTCGACCGGTATGTGCTCAGCGGTAGCGCAAGGGGGCAATCGACTTCCAGCCTTTCGCTGAACGCCTACAACGTCCCGCCAGGATCCGTGGTCGTCACCGCCGGCGGTCAAACGCTCCGGGAGAACATCGACTACATCGTCGATTACAACCTGGGACAGGTGCAGATCATCAACCAGGCCATCATCCAGTCGGGCGTCCCCGTGAATGTCTCATTCGAGAACAACGCGAGCTTCGGCCTGCAGCAGCGCAGTTTTCTCGGCGCCCGGTTCGATTACCTGGCGAAGAGCACTCCCACGGAGACGCTCAATTTCGGGGCTACGATCGAACGGCTGAACGAGCGGCCGTTTTTCAGCAAGACCGATTACGGCGAGGACCCGATCCGCAACACCATGTATGGCGCGGACGTCAATTACCGCGGCCAGCTGCCGCAGGTGACCAGTTTGCTCAACCATCTGTATACGACCAGGGAGATGAGTACCATCAATGCATACGGCGAAGGGGCCATCCTTCGGCCCGGCCATCCTCCGCAAATAGGGAAAGGCAGCACCGGAGCCGTCTACATCGATGACTTCGAAGGCTCCACCAGCGCGATCGATCTGCGTTTTCCTTTGACGAGCTGGGCGCTTGCTTCTACGCCCTCCGGCGCGAATGGCCAATACCCGCCTCTTTTCCCCGAGGCCGCGCTCAGCGATTCGCTCGCCTACGGCTTCAACCGCGCAAAACTCGCCTGGTACAACATCGAACCCACCCTGCAGGACAACAGCAATACGGACAACCCTGTCGGTTACGAGAATACGCTCCAGGACGCGCGGATCGGGCCTATCCAGGTGCAACAGCTGTTCCCCGAGCAGACCGTCCAGACGGGGCAGGCGCAGCTCGTGACTTTCGACCTGGCCTACTATCCCACCGACAAGGGCCCCTATAACTTCGACGCCAGACCGGGAAGTATCGACAACAACGGCAAACTCCTCAACCCGAAGACACGCTGGGGCGGGATCATGCGCGCGCTGGACCAGACGGATTTCGAGACGGCTAATATCGAGGTGCTCCAATTCTGGGTGATGAACCCCTTCGTCTCGGGGACCACCTCGCGGGGTGAACACTATGGCAATTCCACCGGCGGCCAACTGTACATCGATCTTGGGAGCGTGTCCGAAGACATCCTCAAAGACGGTAAGAAAGAATTCGAGAACGGTCTGAATACACCCAACATCAATACCGGGATCGACAATTCATCGGCCTGGGGCAGAGTGCCGGCCAACCCGATACAGATCACGACCGCGTTCAGCAACAACGCCGCCGACCGGCCCTTCCAGGACGTCGGCCTCGACGGCATGACCGACAGCGCCGAGCAGGGCAAATTCAGCGGGTACCTGAACACCCTGGCCGCGGAGTTCTCGACCGGGTCCATCGCCTATCAGAACGCCCGCAACGACCCTTCCAACGATAACTTCGTCAACTACCGGGACGCGCAATATGACGCTTCGAAAACCGGCGTACTCGGACGCTATAAGAATGTCAACAATCCCCAGGGCAACTCGCCTATCGCGAACGCTGGGCAAACGACTATCTCCGCTTTCACGTTGTACCCGGATCAGGAAGACCTGAACCACGACAACACGATGAACACCCTGGAGCAGTACTTCGAATACAGGGTCAACCTCTTTCCGGACAGTATGAAGACGAACCCCTACATCACGGATTCGATGGCGTTCAGACCCACGGGCGGCGTCCAGCAGACCTGGTATCAGTTCACCATTCCCCTCGCGGAATATTACCAGAATGTCGGCAATATCCCGGACTTCAGGTCCATTCAGTTCATCCGGATGTACCTGACAGGGTGGAACGATTCGGTCGTGCTCCGGTTTGCACAATTGCAGTTGGTACGCAATTCCTGGAGGACGTTCAGCTACGTGATCGACACTACGGGCAACATGACCTTGCAGCCCAACAGCAACACCAGCTTTAACGTTACGGCCGTGAACATCGAGCAGAACAGTTCGCGCCAACCGATCCGCTATGTCACCCCCCCTGGGGTGCTCCGCCAACAGGAGCTCAGCAGCAACAATGTCAATCTGCTTCTCAATGAACAGGCGATGAGCCTGCAGATCTGCAATCTGGTCCAGGGCGACGTACGCGGCGTCTATAAAACGACGAACCTGGACCTCCGCCGGTACGGCACCATGGATATGTTCGTTCACGCCGAGGCCGTCACCAACGGATCGATCAACGATAACGATCTTTCCTATATCGTTCGCCTCGGCAGCGACTTCGTCAGCAACTATTACGAGATACGCGTGCCCGTTAAGATCACGCCCTGGGGCTCTATCAGCGCGGATACCATCTGGCCTACCGCCAACAACCTCGCCCTTAGTCTGAACCGCCTCATACAACTGAAGGTGGACAGGAACAACAAGGGCACCAGCAACGCCTACTATAGGGAGGTGGATGCCAACGGGCGATCGTATGCCATATTGGGAAATCCCAACCTCGGGCAGATACAAGCCTTCTTTTTAGGGGTCCAGAATGTCCGGCGCGCGACCGTCTGCACCGAAGTATGGTTCAACGAGCTGCGCCTGACCGATATCAGCGAGAAGGGGGGCTGGGCCGCGGTCGGCAAGGTCGACATGAAACTGGCCGACCTGGGTACCCTTACCGTCGCCGCCAGCAATAAATCCGCCGGTTGGGGAAGCATCGATCAAAGCACCAACGAGCGCTCGCTGGAAGACGACCGCGAAGTCGATGTAGCCACGACCCTCGACGTGGGCAAGCTGCTGCCGAAGAAGGCCGCGGTCACCGTCCCGGTTTATGCGGGGCTGACCAGGACCACGAGCACGCCGCTGTATGATCCGTATGACCTGGACATCAAGCTGGCGGATAAGATCAAGGCCGCTCCGAAAGCGCAGCAGGACTCAATCCGGAAGCAGGCCGTGGATGCCACCACGATCCAGACGCTGAACTTCACCAATGTCCACAAGAACAACAACACGAACAAGCGGCTGAAGCCATGGAGCATCGAGAACATCAACCTCAGCTACTCCTATAGCCGGTCGCAACACCATAGCCCGCTCGCCACGGAGGACGAGCTGGTCACGCACAAGGCAATCTTCGCGTACAACTATACCCATACGGCCAAATATATCGAGCCCTTCAAAAAGGCGATCAAGTCCAAATCGCCCTGGCTTGGCCTGATCAGGGATTTCAATTTCAACCCGATGCCCAGCGTATTGGGCTTCCAGGCGAATGTCAACAGGCAGTTCGGCGCCTACCGGTCGCGCAACATCGGGGGGCCCGATATTCTGCCGGAAACCTTCAATAAATTCTTTACATTCGATCGCCTCTACACGCTGCGGTGGGAATTCACCAGGTCGCTGGCGTTCGATTTCACCGCGACGAACAGGGCATGGGTCGACGAGGACACCGGGCGGCTGAACAATGAGGGCCGCAGACAGATGTGGCGGCATTTCTGGAGAGGCGGCCGCAATGTCCTGTATTCTCAGAATACGAACATCACATACAATCTGCCGACGGCGAAAATACCGTTCCTCGACTGGACTACGGTCAAGGCGGGCTATTCGGCCAGTTACGCCTGGACGGCGGCTTCACAACTGGACCCCGGCCTGGGCAACTATATCCAGAACAGCAACCAGCGGACGCTGATAGCCGACCTGGACTTCACCCGTCTCTACAGCAAATGGAAATTACTGCGGGGACTCGACCAGCCGCCGCCGAGAGCGAACACCAGGGGAGGTCAGGACACGGCCCGTAACAGGAGACCCACATCGGCTCCCCAGGTGGCCGGACTTACCGGTGTGCCCAAGGCGCTGGCCAAACTGCTCACCTCTATCAAACACATCACGTTCAACTATGCGGACAACAGCGGCTCTACCGTTTACGGGTTCCTGGACAGCACACAGGCGCTCGGGATGAACCTGCGGTCCATGCAACCCGGCTGGGGTTATGTTTTCGGTAAACGTGCCGATACCAATTTCATCAACCACCTGGGCCAGAGAGGGTTGATCACCAGGAACGACACCCTCAACAACCAAAACCTGATCAGCTATGTTCAGAAGATCTCGGCCTCCGCTTCGCTGGAACCCGTCCGCGACCTGCGGATCACCATCAGCGTCGATAAGAGTTTCGGCATGAACTACTCCGAGCTGTATAAGGATACCACCGGCAGTTCGGGCTATTCCCGGTTGAGCCCCTACATGGCAGGCACCTTCAGCATAAGCTTTATCTCTTTCAAGACCCTGTTCAGCCCATACGCGCCGAACCAGGTATCGAAGACTTTCCAGAATTTTGAGAATTACCGGGCCATCATTTCCAACCGCGTAGGCACCGTCAACCCTTACACCGGCGGATTGACGGGTCGGGACGGATATGCGGTCGGTTATGGCCGTTATGCGCAGGACGTGCTGATCCCTGCCTTTATCGCCGCCTATACCGGAAAAAGCCCCTATACGATACCGTTGGTCAATGAGAAGGCGGGCAACGTAACCAGCAATCCATTCGGCGGCTACCTGCCGAAACCCAACTGGCATCTCACCTATAACGGTCTCAGCCGCGTGCCGCTGTTCTCGAAGATCTTCACGAACTTCAATATCAGCAATGCCTATACGAGCAGCCTCAGCATGAACAGCTTTAACACCAACCTGAACTATTACGATCCGCTGGGTTACAGCCAGCCTGGTTTCATCGATACCCTGACCGGCAACTTTGTGCCGTATTTCATGGTTCCCAATATCACGATATCCGAACAGTTCGCCCCCCTGATCGACCTGGACATGCAGTTCGTCAACCTGATGACGGGCAAACTGGGATACAGCCGTAGCCGGACGCTGAGCCTCAGTCTGATCGATTACCAGCTGAGCGAGACGCATTCGTCTGAATTTTCCATCGCGCTGGGCTTTCGCAAACGGAATGTGGGGCTCCCGTTCGGATGGAAGGTCCCGGGCAACGGCAAAACGCCGGCGAACGGGCCACCCGGCAGCATCAATGCGCAGAAAGGGTCCAACGACCTCAACCTCAATCTGCAGGTCGATATCCGGGACGACGCCATGTCGAGCAGTTATCTGGACCAGGGCGCGGCACTCCCCACGGGCGGACAGCGGGTTATCCGCATCGAACCGTCTATCGACTATGTCCTGAACAATCGCATCAATCTGAAATTGTATTTTGACCAGACGCGCACCACGCCCAAGATTTCCACCACTCCGCCCATCGTGACCACCAAAGGCGGTCTCCAGATACGCATCGCGCTGGCCCCATAAAAGCTCGCGAGGATCTGGCTTGCTCGATCTTACGCTTTTCCCTATCTTTTTGCCCCGGCGTCATCGTTTATGGAAGTAAATGCCATCGGCCTGTGCAACAGGCGTGAGCACCAGGTCGTTGATGCATACGTTCGGCGGAAGTGACGCGCAATAATGCACGACATCCGCCACATCTTCGGCGCTCAACGGCGTAAAACCCTGGTATACTTTTTTGGCCTGCTCCGCATCGCCTTTGAAACGGACGAGCGAAAATTCGGTTTCCGCCGCACCAGGGTGGATGGCCGTCACTTTTATGCCATGTCTGAGCAGATCGATCCGCATGCCCCTCGAAAGCGCATCGACCGCGAATTTGCTTCCGCAATAGGCGTTACCGCGTTCGTAGACCTCCTTACCCGCCACGCTGCCCATATTGATGATATGACCCCTGCCCGCCGGGATCATCAGGGGAAGGACGGCTCTCGATACATACAACAAACCCATGACATTGGTCTGCATCATCGTTTCCCAGTCGTCGAGGTCGGCCTCTTCGAAATAATCTCTTCCCAACGCGAGACCTGCATTGTTGATCAGGATGTCGATCCTTTTCCATGCGTCCGGCAAACCGGCCACGGCTGCGAAAACGGCCTTTCTGTCCTGCACATCGAATACCAGCGGAAGGAGCTGCGTTTGACCGGACAATTCGGTTTGCAAACGTTCCAGTCTGTCTTTCCTGCGGCCGGTGAGGATGAGACGGTCGCCGTCGGCGGCAAATCTGCGGGCACAGGCCTCGCCGAAACCCGAGGTCGCTCCCGTGATGAAGATGGTCCTGTTCATGACTGATTGATGAAGTTTAAAAATGATCGGATGGCTTCGGCGCCGGCGTCCGGCGCTTCGAGCATACCCATATGACCCGTTGCCGGCAAGATACTGATCTGTGCAACAGGAGGAACATGCGATTGTCGGAGACTCTGGTCGGGCGGGACCACCTGGTCTTTTTCACCGATGATGAAAAGAACGGGGCCATGAAACCGTTCGAGTACGGCTGACCTGTCGGGCCGCTGCATCATGGCTGCCAGGTAGGCGGTCAGCGAGCCCGTCTCAAAACCCGAATAACGCCGGATCATTTCTTCGATCAGCGATGGTCGGTGCTCCCTCGTTTCCGGCGCAAACAGGTTCGGCGTCGACTGGCGGATATATGGCGCCGCGCCAAGCTCCCGGATAAAAGCGATACTTTTTTGCCGGTTGATCTTCTTCTCCGCGGTGTCCGGCGAGGCGGTCGAATGGAAAAAGCCGAAAGCCCGCAATCGTTCCGGATAGCGCTCCGCAAAGGCCAGCGTAATGTAACCGCCCATGCTGTGCCCGATCATCACGCACTGCGGGATTTCCGCCGCGTCGAGCAAGTTGACCAGCGCTACGGCCAGCGATTCCATCGTCGTCTCGCCCGCCAACAGATCGGACCGGCCACTGCCCGGCAGATCGGGTATCAACAGGCGACAGCCCGCCTTCAGCCCGCCCGCCACGGCGTCCCATACCTTGCCGTCTTCGGCAAAGCCATGCACCAGCAGCACCGGAATGCCTTCTCCTTCATCGCGGTAAAAAAGACGCCTTCCTGCTGTTGTGATCGTCTTATCCACGGCTCTTTCTTCTTTTGATGATGATCGTGATCGTGTACGCCAGGCTCAGCGCCGCCAGGACCAGCGCCACCTTCGAGATCCAATCGCCATACCGGGCATAAAACGTCAGGCGCTGCTCACGGGGGACCGGCAGCCGGATGAACGCTTGCGTGGCCCAGGGACGCGAATCGAGGATATGCCCGGCCGGATCGATGACACAAGACACGCCCGTGTTGGCGCTTCGGACCACCCATCGTCTCGTTTCGATCGCACGAAGCCGTGCATAGTTCTCGTGCTGATGATAACCCGGCGTGTTGCCCCACCAGCCGTCATTGGTGATGATGACGATCACGTCGGCGCCGTTGCGGACATATCGCGACAGGAATTCGCCATAGATGCTCTCGTAACACACGGCCGGAGCGATGCGATAGGAATGGTTGGGCGCGTCGAGCACGGACCGGTCGTCCTGTCCGGTGTAACCTCCGTCGGTACCGCCGAATTTCTCGAACCAGGGCGTGAGGAACCGCAGGTAGGAGGGAAGGGTCTCCGCCCCGGGAACGAGTTTGGTCTTGTGGTAATATGCGGTCGGCCCCGAGCTGTCCATAATCGCCGCTGCATTGTATCCCTCGTAATATTGGTCGGTGTTCGGGACCCTTACGGCCGTGGGCGAATGCTTGCGGTCGAATATTTCGTAGCTTTCGATTCCCGTCAACAGGTCGATCCGGGGGTGACGACGCAGGAAATCCCACAGCGGATGCAGGAAATAGTTCTGTTTCAAACGGCCTTCCTCGAAACCGTGTTCCTCGTACAAAGCCGTTTCAGGCCATACCAACAGCGCGGTGCTGTCATTGATGGCCGAGTCGCTCAGCCGGATCAGCCGGCTCAACTGGGCGTCAAAGCTTCCGGTCGACACCTTTTCATAGGGATCGATATTGGGCTGTATGATGACGACATTGTCGGCGGGCATCTTCTCTTCCCGGTGAGGCTTCAGCGCAAGCGACAAAAAAATGGGAAGGAACACCGCTGCCGACAACCACTTTGCGGTCATGCCCGCCGGTCTTCGTTCCCTTATCGTGGTCCAACAAACGCGGAACACCAGGATATTGACCAACAACACCCAAAGGCTGCCGCCGCTCGTGCCCGTATATTCATACCATTGCACCCAACCGGTGCGCGCGGCAAAAACATTGCCGATGGTAAGCCATGGCCAGCTCAACCCCCAGTCTTGCAAATGCAGGTATTCGAAAGCGAGCCAGAAGGCGATCAGGGACAGGTACCCGGCGAGGTTTCCCGCCCTTCCCCGCACCCAGTGAAAGCCGATCCAGGGCAGACACATGAGCAGACTGTTGGCGAGAAACGCGGCGATGGCGCCCGGGCCGGTTGCATTCCACACCCACCACGTGGCCGCCACATTCCAGGTCAGCATGGAAACGTAGACCCAGCCGAAAAAATGGCGGCGCCGGATGCCGCGCCGCTCCATCCACAACAGGGGGACGAATGCGATAAAGACCAGGAAAGTCAGCGGCGACATCGGCCATGCGGCAAAAAGTAACAGACCGCTGAGCGTGGACAGAAAAAAAGGGTGTACGTTTTTCAAAACTGGTCGGTTTAGTCTGCCGCCGGCAGCAATGATTTACCGGCTGTAGTTCGGCGCTTCCCTCGTGATCTCTACGTCGTGTGCGTGGCTTTCCTTCATGCCGGCATTCGTGATCCGGATGAACTGCGATTGTCGTTGCAGGGCCGGGAGATCCTTTGCACCGCAATAGCCCATGCCCGCGCGCAGGCCACCGATGTATTGTTGCACCACTTCCGACAGACTGCCTTTGAAAGCGACCCGGCCTTCGATGCCTTCCGGCACCAGCTTCTTGATATCGTCTTCCACATCCTGGAAATATCGGTCGCTGCTACCCTGCGTCATGGCGCCGATCGAGCCCATGCCGCGGTATTGTTTGAACTTCCTCCCTTCATAGATGATCGTGTCTCCGGGGCTTTCTTCCACTCCGGCAAATACATTGCCCATCATGACCGCGTCTGCGCCTGCTGCGAGCGCTTTAACCATGTCGCCGGTGTAGCGGATACCTCCGTCGGCGATGACCGGTATCTGTCTTGCGGAAAGGGCGGCAGACGCTTCCATGACCGCGGTGATCTGCGGAACGCCCGCGCCCGCAACGATCCGCGTTGTGCAGATGGAACCGGGACCGATGCCGACCTTCACTGCATCGGCGCCGGCATCGGCGAGCGCTTTTGCTCCGGACGCCGTACCGATATTGCCTGCGATCACCTGCAGGTTCTTGTAGGTCTTTTTTAGCGATTTCAGCGCGTTGATGACGCCGATATGATGGCCATGCGCGCTGTCCAGCGTAACGATGTCCACGCCGATCTGTTGCAACGCACCGGCCCTCTCCAGCAGATCCTTCGTAATGCCCAGCGCAGCGCCTACCAGCAGCCGGCCATAACCGTCCTTGACCGCGTTCGGATAGCTGGACAACTGCAGGATATCGCGGTAAGTGATCAGGCCGATCAGT
>DASZYU010000095.1:0-9446 GCA_035545215.1 Puia sp. | reverse complement strand
CATCGATCTTCTCCGGAAAGATGGAAAGAACGACCAGCCTGCCGTATCCGAGCCCTTTCAAAACGTCGTCATCAATGGGCAACTGGTCATCCATTCCAAACACTGAGTTTTTCGCAACCGTTTGCGCATTGCCAGCCGAACTATCTTAATTAAGTTTGCTTATTTTTTACAATTCTCTTCATGTACGACCAGGTCCTCGCCGCATATGGATTCCCCGCAGACACCCGTGTTATCGCGCATGGAAGCGGTCTGATCAACCATACCTGGCGCGTGCACAGCGGCAGTGGAGATTATATTCTCCAGCGTTTGAACGAAGACGTTTTCTCCCGGCCCGACTTCATCGATGAGAATATCGAGGCGGTAGGCCGGTATCTTACCGAGCACTATCCCGAAGCCGTTTTTCCCCGTCCGGTGCGGTCGCTCGGCGGGCGGACAATGATCGACGCCCGTCCAAACGGCTTCTATCGTCTTTATCCTTATATCAGGGAGTCCATGACGATCGACGTCGCGCGTACGCCCGCCGAAGCGTTCGAGGCTGCCCGCCAATTCGGCGCCTTTACCCGCATGCTGGCGGGTTTCCCCGTACAGGATCTCCACGAAACCTTACCGGGTTTCCACGACCTTACACTCCGGTACCGCGCCTTCAGCGCGGCACTAAAAGACGGTCTTCCCGATCGCATTCACAGCACGGCCCAACTGATCGAATTTTTGATTGGACAACACCACCTTGTCACCGGTTTTGAAAAGATACGCGCCAATCCGGACTTCAAGCTGCGGGTCACGCATCACGATACCAAGATCAGCAATGTGCTTTTCGACCGGCAAGGCAAGGGCATCTGCGTCATCGACCTCGATACCGTTATGCCCGGCTATTTCATCAGCGATGTCGGAGACATGTTCCGAACCTATCTGTCGCCCGTCAGCGAAGAGGAGAGCGATCTGACGCGGATCGAGGTCAGGCAGGACTATTTTGCCGCCATCGTGCGAGGATATCTGAAAGAAATGGCGGAGGTGCTGACGGCCGCGGAAAAACAGGCGTTCGTTTATGCCGGGGAATTCATGCTGTACATGCAGGCACTTCGGTTCCTGACCGATTATCTCTGCGGCGACAAATATTATCTCAGCCGGTATGCGGGGCAAAACTATATTCGCGCCCTCAACCAGACGACCCTTCTCGAGCGGTTCCAGCAACAGGCGCCCGAACTAAAGAAGATTGCTGCGGGCATCGGTTCGGACTATTAAATCCGGCCAAAAAAACGTATCTTGACCAGAGATAACCTGTGATTTTCGCCTCCAACCGACTGCTATGCGCCAAAAAGGTTCAACCACCCTTGGAAACAGGGGACTTTTCTGCCTACTTCCTATTGCCTTTCAATTGGTTGTCACTGCAGCTACCGCACAACTCCGCCAGGTGTACCTGGATAATAACGCCACGAACGCCGTCCAAAAGATCAGTTTTTACTCGCCGTCACAGGGTTTCGTGGGGTTTCAAAATTGGATAGGATTTACCACGGACAGCGGCCACAGCTTTACCCAGCGGCCGATCACTATTTCCAATGTCAACTACAACGGCTACAGCGTCAATCTGACCTTCGGTTTCGATATCCTCGGGGTAAAAGGTTTCGACCAGAATACCCTCATCGTGTATGGGGATTATGGGCTGGTGCCTGCAATCCTCTATTCCGTCGATGGCGGCAGCACTTTCAAGCTCGTCTTCCAATCCCAATACAATCCGACGCAGTTCGGCACCGGTATTACGGATATGGTCTTCCCTCAAAACGATAACATCGGTTTTGCGGTCGATGCGGACAGGATACTCCGGACAAGCGATAAAGGTCTCACGTGGAATGTCGCAGCGACCTATCCAGGCAGCTTTTTCGACTATCTCGAGGCCGTCGACGATAACCATGTCTACGCGATCAGCACCGGCCGCCACACCAACAAAGTGGTCGCGACCCAGAACTCCGGCAGCTCGTGGCAACAGCTGGTCCTCCCGGCCGGGTCGCTGGATCATGCTTTCTTCGTCTCTGCGAACAACGGGTACGTAAACATCGCGGATAATGCCGGAGGCGGCAGCACGTATTTTACCTCCGATGGCGGCAATAGCTGGTCGCAAAAGAACAATGCCGCGGCGACCCCATTCGCCTGTCTGAAAATGAAGTTCACGAATGACAGCACCGGCTATGCCATAGTCGGGTTCGAGGTATACAAGACATCCGATTCCGCGAAGGTCTGGGAGTCCCTTCCCCGGGATAACAACTTCAGCTACCTGGGATATTATCTGAACGATCTCCAGTGCGATGCTTCCTCCGCCCGGTTGTGGACGGGCGGAGGACATGGATTCCTCGAGTTGACCACGAACGGCGGGGGCACGCCCTTCCCGAAGGCGTTCCTGCGCATCGACACGGCCAATCTTTCCACTACCGGGTTGGTCCATCTCACCAACTATTCGCGACCCGGGTACGCCTATCAATGGTTAAGGAACGACACACTCTTAAGCACCGCCGCCAACACCTCGTATACGCATGCCGCTTACAGCCTGAAAGACACGATCACGCTGATCGTCTCGAACGGCTTGAATTCCGACACGGCGATCGCCTTCATGTCCTTCTTTCCGCCGGTAGCACTGACCTCGTTCCTTCCCATATCCGCTGCTGCCGGCACGCTTGTTACGATAAAAGGAGCCCATTTCACCGGCGCCACCTCCGTATTTTTCGGTGGTACCCCGGCTGCTGCCTTTACCGTGGTGAACGATACCGTGATCACGGCGACCGTCGGCACGGGTTCATCGGGCAACGTGACGGTGGGTACGGCTACTGGTGCAGCCAGCCTGGCAGGCTTCCTGTTCTTCCCCGCACCGGTGATCAGTTCTTTCACCCCGCAGTCCGCAATTGCCGGAACGACGATCACCATCACGGGCAGTTATTTCACAGGGGCTACCGCGGTCTATTTCGGCAGTACCTCTGCGTCTTTCACCGTCGTTAACGATAACCAAATCACCGCCACCCTTTCATCGGGATCGACGGGCGACGTCAAGGTTACCACTCCCGGAGGTACTGCAACCCTGTCCGGATTCACCGAGCTACCCAGTATCGCGGGATTTGCACCCGCCTCGGCGTCTAACGGCGCGCAGGTGACCATTACGGGAACCGGGTTCACCGGCGTCACGGCGGTCAGCTTTGGCGGCATTGCCGCCAAATCCTATACCGTCAACTCATCGACCAGTATCAGCGCGGTTGTCGGCGCCGGAGCTTCGGGAAATGTCGTGATTGCCACGGCCGCGGGGTCTTCCTCGCTGCCGGGCTTTACCTACTATCTTGCGCCTGTGGTCGCCTCTTTCAGTCCAACTTCGGGTCCCGCGGGGACGCAGGTGACGATCAGTGGATCCAATTTCGGGCCGTCGCCGGTGGAAAACACTGTCTATTTCGGAACGGTTAAGGCGGCGGTGACCGCCGCCAGTCCCACTTCGCTGACCGTTACCGTACCGGCCGCCGCCGCGTACTCGTCGCTGTCCGTCACTGCACACGGGTTGACCGTCTTTTCAGAACAGCCCTTCCTGCTGACCTTCCCGAATGGCGGAAGTATCAGCACGCGCTCGTTTGCGCCGGCCGCTTCCTTCGGCTTCACCTTATCCTCACCGTTCCTGCTGCCCGGATCGGTCGTCGGGGACGTCGATGGCGACGGCAAACCCGATGTCGTCGGGTTCGAACAGGGTACGACGGGCATCTCCGTGGCGCGCAATACTTCCACAGCCGGTGCGCTTTCGTACTCAATCGCATCGGGACTGACACCGGGTGTCGACTTCGGCCAGCTTGTCTTAGCCGACATGGACGGTGACGGCGCTCCCGACCTCGTAATTTTTTCAGCAGGCAGCATCTTCATTTGCCGGAACCTGTCTTCTCCGGGAAATATCGTCTTTGGTCCTGCCGCCCGGATCGACGTTCCCGCCTACACAGCGGCCTTCTTTGTCATCGATGCGGATGGGGACGGCCGCCCTGACCTGCTGTTCACGCACAATTACGATGGCGGCGCTTCGATCAGCCTGAGCCATAGCAGTCCCGGTTCATTTACCTTCGATCCGGCTGTGCCGCTCAATCTGAGCTTTTCGGGCTCGGTTGCGATCGCCGATCTCGACGGCGACGGCAAGGCGGATATCCTTTGCAACAATGCCCAGTCGGGCTCGCTGATGGTCCTGAGGAATGCCAGCACGATCGGGAGCGCTTCCTTCACGATTGGACCGACTATCGCGGCCGAATACCATTACAACTTCGTCCTGTCGGACATGGACGGCGACGGCAAACTGGACATCGGTTATGTCGACGATATAAAGAACACGCTGTATGCTTTACGCAATACCAGCCCGGCGGGCGGGATCTCCTTCGCCACGGCATCGACCTTCCCGGCGGGCTTACAGCCAGTCACCATTTCTGCCGCCGACATGGACGGCGACGGCATGCCGGACCTTGTCGTCAACAACAATGAAGATTCCTCCGTCTCGGTTTTCAAAAACCTCAGTCATGCGGGAACGATCATGTTTTCCGCGCCTTTCGATTTTAAAAGCGCCAGATATCCCTATGTGCTTGCTTCCGTCGACATGGATGGCGATGGCAAGCCCGATATCCTGACTGCCCAAAGCAGCGGGCCGACTTTCGAAGTACTTCGGAATACGGTCTCGCCCGAGCCCTTCATCATCTCGTTCACGCCTTCGTTCGGGATCGCGGGTACCACCGTAACGATCACCGGTACCAATTTCACCGGAATCGACTCGGTTTATTTCGGGGGCGTTCCGGCAGCCTCGTTCACCGTCAATTCGCCCACCACGATCACGGCGGTTGTTGGCGCCGCCGGTTCCGGCGACGTCACGGTAGTGAGTTCGTTCGGAAGGTCGAGCCAGAAGACCTTCGTTTTCGGCACCCATCCGGTTATCAGCTCCGTTACACCGAACTCCGGACCGGTGGGTGCGACGGTTACTATCACCGGCTCTAACTTCAGCGCGGTTGCAACGGATAACATCGTTCGGTTTGGCACGATCCGGGCGTCGGTAACTTCCGCCTCTACTTCTTCGCTGACCGTTGTTATACCAGCAGGCGTGTCCTATGAACCAATTTCGGTCACGACCGGTCGGCAGACGGCCTGGTCGTCGCAGCCGTTCAACAGCACGTTTGCCGGACCCGGCGGCGCATTTACCGCGAACACGTTCGCGCCCCGGCAGGACCTGCCGGGTGGCGGAGCCGGTATTGTCGCAGACCTGGACGACGACGGGCAACCCGACCTGATCTATGCGCTGGGAAACAACATCGTTTACCGGCGAAATACGAGCGCAAGGGGGGCCATCCGCTTTACCGATCAGGCGATCATCAGCGGACCGGCTGCATCCAGATTTGCCATGGGGGATCTCGACGGTGACGGCAAACCCGACCTGCTGGCGTCCAACAATGACGGATACACGGTGTCTGTGTACCGCAATTTGAGTATGCCCGGCAGCGTCGCTTTCGCAACGCATGTCGACTATTCCCTCACGGCCGACGTGGGCATTTTTACCGACGCGCTAATCACGGACGTCGACGGTGACGGCCGGCCCGATATCGTCACGGTCAATTACGGATCGGGTACGATGACCGTATTCCGGAACCTGACCACCAACGGCATATTCGCCTTCGATACACCGATCGACTACCCGCTCAGCGGCTATGCCACGGCTGTCACATCGGCAGATTTCGACGGTGATGGAAAGATAGATATTGCGGTGTCCGTGAATGCCTCCGTCGGCCAGGCGACTATCTATCGGAATACCAGCACCCCCGGTCGCATCTCGTTCGACAACCGGCTCGAGGTGACTACCGGTGACGCATGGCCGGAGTCTATCAGGGCGGGCGATTTTGATGGCGACGGCAAACCGGACCTGGCTGTGGCAAACATCAATTCCAGCAACCTCACCATCCTGCACAACACCAGTTCTCCCGGCGCACTTTCCTTCGGTCCGCCGGTCGACTATCTCACCGGGGATGGCCCGGGCTGTGTCGCGGCGGGAGATCTCAACGGCGATGGCAAACCCGATGTCTTTACGGCGAACCTCTACCAGGCACAGCTGTACATCAGCGATAAGGCTACGTCCGTGTTCGCCAATAACAGTACTCCCGGCAACCTGGCATTGATGTCGAAGTTCGATTACGAGATCGTCCCATCCAGCAGCCAGGGCGCACCCGTCACCTGTTCATCTGCCGACCTCGACGGGGACGGGAGACTCGATATCGTGATATTCGGCGGCGTCACAGGTCTCTCGTTCCTGAGGAACAAGGCAGGCGATCCTCCTGCCGGGATCATTTCCATTTCACCGGTAGCCGCTTATACCGGCCAAACTATTACCATCCGGGGCGTAGGTTTAAACGATGCTACGAGTGTGACGCTGGGGAGCGTTCCTGCCCAATCCTATACGGTTGTGGATGATTCTACGATAAAGGCCGTCGTGGCTAACGGTTCCACCGGCCAGGTCGTCGTCCGTCTCGGCCCGGCCGTGTCGGTATCTATCCCCGGCTTCCATTATCTTTCGCTGCCGTCGGCCACCTGTCTGAACGACTCCACCTTCTGTTCCGGAGGGACGACCACGCTTCAGAGCTCGGTGCCTTACGACAACCAGTGGTACCGGAACGACACCCTGCTCGTCGGCGATACATCCGAAATACTAACGGTTCGCACGAGCGGTGTGTATTCGGTCGCGGGAACGTTCGGCGGTGTAACGACTCCGCGGTCCGGGGGTATAACGATAACGGTCATTCCCACTCCCGATCCGCCCACGATCACCGCCGACACCGCAGGCCTTGTTTCTTCCGACTCGCTCGGTAACCAATGGTATCTCGGCGTCAACGCCATACCAGGAGCGACGCAACAGCGTTACAAGCCGTCGGCTGCGGGTGAATACAGCGTGAAAGTGACCGTCGACGGCTGCACCAGCACCATCTCGTCAAGTTATGACTATCGACCGCCGGTGACCCCGCCACCATCCGGCAACGATTCGATCTACTACAGCCCGAACCCGATGGGCAATTTCCTCACGTTGAAGTTCAATCCCGCCTTCGTTAGCGACGTGAGCATCGAATTGTACGAGCTCAACGGGAATGCGGTGCTCAGGCAAAACAATGTGACCAATGGGGAGCGGATCGATGTCTCGAGCCTGATGCCGGGCATCTACGTCATCCGTATCCGCGCCAATTATGGGCAGATCACTATCGTTAATAAGTTATTCAAGCAATAGGGAGTTTTTATGGTATCGCATTTGCTCACGTATTGCCGGTCGATTATCTTCAACGCGGCATGAAAAAAATCTTATATATCTTGTTCGCTTGGCTGAGCTGCCAAACCGCGGGTGCGCAAACCGATTCGGCGCATCAAACCCTTGCGCTTCCCGCCAAATCGGGCAACCCGATCTTCGCGGGGTGGTACGCGGACCCGGAAGCTGCCGTCCTCGATACCGCTTACTGGGTCTTTCCGACCTATTCGGATAAATATTCCAAACAGGTGTTTTTCGACGCTTTTTCGTCGCCTGACCTGGTGCAATGGACCAAACACCCGCATATCCTCGACACCTCGGTTATTCGTTGGGCGAAAAGGGCGATGTGGGCGCCGGCCTTTGCAAAAAAAGGGGGGAAATATTATTTCTTTTTCGCGGCCAACGATATTCAGAATGACTCGGCCGTGGGTGGCATCGGGGTGGCTGTCGCCAAAAAGCCCCAGGGTCCATACAAAGACTATTTGGGGAAACCGCTCATCGGGAAATTTCACAACGGCGCCCAACCCATCGACCAGGCCGTTTTTTTGGATAAGGACGGCCAATACTATATGATCTATGGCGGTTGGCGGCATTGCAACATCGCCAAACTTCGGCCCGATTTCAAGGGTTTCATCCCCTTCTCGGATGGCGTCACCTTCAAGGAGATCACGCCGGAAGGCTATGTGGAAGGGCCGTATATGATGCGTCGCGACGGCAAGTACTATTTTATGTGGTCCGAGGGCGGGTGGGGCGGCCCTGATTATTCTGTGGCCTATGCGATGGCCGATGCTCCCACCGGTCCCTTTCAGCGCATCGGCAAGATCCTCCAGCAGGACACGGCGGTCGCAACCGGCGCCGGCCACCATTCCATCATCCATATTCCGGGTACGGACGACTATTATATCGTTTACCACCGTCGTCCGCTCGGTGAAACCGATGCCAATCACCGGGTGGTGTGTATCGACCGGCTCGAGTTCACGGCCGACGGGCATATCCGCCCCGTCCGGATCACGAAAGACGGCGTCGCCGCTCGTCCGTTGCTATAGTGCCGGCCCGGCAACGTTAATCCCGGGTGATCATCTTCGGGTCCCGGACGACGATCTCGGGTTTGCCCTTGTACATCTCTATCCTGCCCGTTACGTGAATCGTTTTCCCATCCAGGCCCGCGGCCACCGGTATTGCGTCGCCCCTTAAGACCACCGTCATCACCTGGTTGGGGTAGGAGGCTCCCAGGTTAACGAGGGTCAAGCCATCCAGCGCCTTGTATCCGTATACCTGCGCAGTAACGATGACCGTTTCGTTGACATGGTTCGCAGCGTCGCGGACGTCGATGGCGAGCGGTTTTTCAGCAACCGAACCCGCGGTCTCGCGTTTCTCCGCCGCGGAAGCGCCCACGGCGACCGGTCCATTCCTGAAGAGCACATTCAACAAACCGGCGAGCCGGATGCCAGCCTGTTCGAGCCGGCGTGTAATGATCGGCCAGTGCGCCGTATAATAGTCCTGCCCGATGCTGCGATTGCCCATAGCGTCCACCTCGGCGTAGAGTTTCGAGGTGATCTCATAGCTCTCCCACATCCATCGGATGACCGGGTCGCTCTGCCATTGTTTGATCTGCGCCGGGGTGGCATGATCGCATGTAGCGGCCAACTGGAGGTAATCTTCGCCGGAATGTTCGATCAGCCGGCTGTCCCACAAGGAATGCAGGTTGGTGCCCCGACCCTCGTAATTGAGCTGCACGGTATTACCGCCTTTGTCTTCCGCGCGGCTGACGTGCATCGGTTGGTGCAGATCGCCCACAAAATGGACGACGAATTTCAACGCTTCGATCTTCTGTTCGCGCGATGCCGCCTTATCCGTGATCACTTGCATCTGCCGTACGAGGGCGCTGTACACATTTGCCTCGAGCATATTCTCCACGCGGGTTTTAAACTGCTCGTAACCGAGGCCCAGCGGGAGGTTCACATAATGCCATGGGCCTGTCTGCCGGTATTTCTCCTGGCCGCGAACTTCATCCGCCCATGTGCTGACATCCGCCAGCGTTTCGTCGCCCAGGAGATCGCGGATCCCGGCACGCGCATTGGCGGTGAGATGGCTTTCGGCAATCTTCCCAATGGTCCGGTGACCCGTTACACCCCACGAGATCAAGGCCAACGCGAGCGGAACCGAGACAAAACAGAAG
>DASZYU010000094.1:0-5643 GCA_035545215.1 Puia sp. | reverse complement strand
TTTTTATGCAAGCATCAAATATTCGAACGTCTCGATCGGCTTGCTGTGCTTTTCGGCAGTCGGGTTTTTCACCGCTTTTTTGGAACCCATGATCCTCCGGCACCGCGTCGACCTGGTGGAGGGTTTCCTGGGCCTGCTGGTCATCGCGGGCATTTTTTGCATCTTTCGGGTAGACCCCGGCTATAAGACGGGTATCCTCATCGGGCTGGTGTCTTCGCTGCTGGGGAGCCTGTTCCCGGTGTTGAACAAACGCATCTTGCGCAGGGTCCCCCCGGGGACTGTCACCCTGTATGAATTGAGCGGTGGGTTTGTCGCGCTGACCGCGCTGATGCCGTTGTACCTGTATCTTTTTCCCGCGTCTTCGCTGTTGCCTTCCTGGCAGGACTGGATATGGCTGTTGATCCTCAGCTGGGCCTGTACCGTGCTTGCCTTCAACCTTTCCATGGCCGCCCTTCACAAGATCTCCGCCTTCACGGTGAACCTGAGCTACAACCTCGAGCCCGTATACGGCATCCTGCTCGCCTTCGTGCTTTTCAGGGAAGATAAATACATGAACGGTGGGTTCTACGTGGGCATGTCGCTGATCCTGCTGTCCATCGTTCTGCAAACGCTACGGCTCCGCCGAAAGCAATTGCGGCCCGTTTGATCTGTCGCGTCGTGCGGCCCGGGTGGGGAGGGGGCTTCGTCACCGATGCCGGGAAGGGGCTTCGTCACCGTTGGAGGGGAAGGGGCTTCGTCACCGATGCTGGGGAGGGGGCTTCGTCACCGTTGGTGGGGAGGGTCAAGCCGCCTTACTGCTGATGTACCGCACGAGACTGCGCTTCGCTATGGGCAACAGCGTCTCCTCGACCGGGAACTTCAATTCCGTTTCGATCGAATAGACGGCCGGGTTCGGGAGGCTCGTCTTCACCCGGATCAGTTCGGCCTTGATATTCTCGTAGGTGTTGACGAGGTTGCGGGTCCAGCTGTCGATGTATTCCGTCCGGATACTCCGGTATTTCTCATCGTGTTTTTCGAAGAAGCTGAGCCGGTATTGGTAGACGCGGGTATCCGACGCCGAGCCGGGACTGAGAAAGAAATATCCTTCGCAGTTATCCAGCGGCACGAGGCCGACGGGAAAGATGATCAGTTTGTCTTCTACGAATTCATAGATCTCGGTGCCGTTGCAAATGGTCTGGCGGATCTCCTGCGTGGCATAATTGATGATCTCTTCGAGCTCTTTCATCAACTCGTCGTCACCGATCATCTGTTCGTACAGGACCTGCAGCCGCTCGATCTGTACGCCGCTGAGCTTCTTCGGGAAATGCTCCTGCAGGTATTTTTTATTTTCGCGGAAGGCGACGAGGTTATTGTAGTGGAAGATGATGTCCGCCAGTTGCGGATACAGCTTGTTCTCGTTGAAATGGCGGTGTATTTCCTGGAGATACGCGAGCAAGGTATATTTCTTCAGCTCGAAGTCGATGTAGCCATCGGCAAACCAGGTTTCGGATAACGTCTTCATTTGGACTTTCGTTTAGTTTTAGGGCGGGGGCCGTAAAAAGCGCGCCATTCATCAATTTACGAAAATCCAATGAAATATGCAAGAGGGTGGGGGCGCCGGCGGATCTTACAGCTGGCGGTCCGACGGGAAGTTCTCCAGTTCGCGCGCGACGGCCGAACAGAAAGTGGCGCCAAGGCTACCGTCCACGATGCGGTGGTCATACGACAGCGACAGGTACATCATGTGCCGGATGACGATCGCGTCCCCTTCCGCCGTTTCCAACACGACGGGCCGTTTTTTGATGGCGCCCACCGCCAGGATCGCCACCTGGGGCTGGTTGATGATGGGCGTGCCCATCAGGCTGCCGAAACTGCCAACGTTCGTGAGGGTAAAGGTCCCGCCCTGTGTGTCTTCCGGTCTCAGCTTGTTCTGTCTCGCATTGTCGGCCATGGTATTGACCTTCCGCGCCAGCCCGTTCAGGTTCAGCTGATCGGCGTTCTGAATGACGGGTACGATGAGGTTGCCGGAAGGCAGTGCAGTAGCCATTCCGATGTTGATGTCTTTCTTGATGATGATCTTATCCCCATCCACCGAGCTATTGATCAGCGGGTATTTCTTAATGCAACGCACAACCGCCTCGATGAAGAGCGGTGTAAAGGTGAGTTTCGTATTCTCTCTTTTCTCAAACTCCTTTTTGACCTTTTCGCGCCAGTGTACCAAATGGGTCACGTCCGCCTCGGCAAAACTGGTGACGTGCGGGCTGGTATGAACGCTCCGCACCATATGGTCGGCAATGAGCCGGCGCATGCGGTCCATTTCCATGATCTCGACATTGCCGCTGTATACCGGCATGGGCGTCTGCGCGGGCAGAGCTGGCGTTTCCGGCAATCGGTGGCCGGCGTTTTCTGCGCTTTGGTAATGCGTTGTGGCCGCGGGTACGGATGCCCGCTGGGCGGGGACATGCCCGACATGCCCGGAACGGCGATCGGCCAGGTATTGGAGAATGTCTTTCTTGGTCACGCGTCCTTCATTGCCAGATCCCGGGATGTTTTCCAATTCGCTCAGCGGGATACCTTCACCTGCCGCTATGTTGAGTACGAGCGGCGAATAAAATCTGCCGGCGCCATTGGCGCTTTGAGCCGGTCTCGGGCTGCCGGCCGTTTCCGGTCTGTGCGCCACGGTGGCGGTCTGTATCGGAGTGGCGGTATAGGAAGTCCCCGGTGATGCCGCTGTTCCGTTGGCCGTCCGGATGCGGGCAATGACCGAACCGATCGGGACAACGTCGTTCACCTGGTACAGGACCTCTTCGACGACGCCTTCGGTGATCGAAGGTACCTCGGAATCTACCTTGTCGGTAGCGATCTCCAGCACCGTCTCGTCTTGCTTAACGGCATCGCCGGGATGTTTATGCCACTTCAGGATCGTGGCTTCCATGATACTTTCACCCATTTTTGGCATGACGAGGTCAACAAGCGGCATACGTTAGATTTAATTGAATGCCAAAGGTAATATTTTTTCGCTGGTTCACTGTCGGTCCGGCGACGTAGCGGCATTTTCCCCCCGGGCGCTAAGGGCTGTCGGGTCCTGGATGAATTTCCTCAACAGATTGAGGGCGTTTGTTGCCGTTAATTCAATGTTTCGGCCCCGGTCAAAACGGAACGACATCTTTTGGGCAACAATATTTTGACGGTTTCCAACCGCTATCCACACGGTCCCGACCGGTTTTTCGGGGGTGCCTCCGTCCGGGCCCATGATGCCGGATGTGGCGATGGCCAGGTCGGTATCGAGAACGGAGAGCGCACCGCGAACCATCCCGCGGACGGTGGCTTCGCTCACGGCCCCGTCAGCCGCCAGGGTAGGCGCGCCGACCCGCAGGACATCCGTCTTTACTTCGTTGGCATAGCTCACGACGCTACCTTTATAATAGCGGCTCGAGCCGGGAATCGAAGTGATCAGGTGGGCGATGTAACCGCCCGTGCAGCTTTCGGCCGTTGCCAGCGTTTGGCCGCGGGCAAGGAGCAGCCTGCCGACGGCTTCCTGGATAGTGATGTCTTCGTCCGTGACCATCCATTCGGACGCGAGCGCTTTTAGCCGGTCGAACTGTTCCTGGAGCAAGGCTTCTGTCGACGCTTGTTCCTGACCGCGCGCGGTCAGACGAAGACGAACCATTCCATAGTTGGGCAGGTACGCCAGCCGGATCGACCGCGGGAGCGCCTCTTCAAACGACCGGATATGTTCGGCCAGGAAGGACTCGCCCACGCCGGCGGTCAGCAAGGTGCGGTGGGCGATATGAGGCAGTTTGAAATGCCGTGCCAGCCGGGGGAGGACATCGTCGGTCATCATGCCTTTCATCTCATGCGGCACGCCCGGCATCGAGACGAATACGCGGCCTCCTTTTTCGAACCACATCCCCGGCGCAGTGCCCCGTTTGTTGGGGATGACGGTGCAGGTGTCGGGCACTTCCGCCTGCCCGAGGTTGCGTTCGATCATCGGGCGTTTCAGTTTTTCAAAGATGCCCCTGACATTGGCAAGTGCTGTTTCGTCGACGACCATTTTTCCGCCGAAGTAGTCGAGAAGAACGGGTTTCGTGATGTCGTCGGCGGTAGGGCCCAGACCGCCGGTGATGAGGATGATGGAAGCCCGCCGCGATTCATCGTCGAGCGCGGACAAAATGTCTTCGCGGCTATCGCCCACGGCTACCCGGTGGGCAACCCAGATACCGGCCTTGTTCAGCTGTTGCGCCATCCAGGCGCTGTTGGTGTCGACCACTTGTCCGATCAATAGCTCATCACCGATGGTTACGATGCTCGCGACGATGTTTTCCATCCATCAAAGGTAATTTATTTAAATTAGCCGTTATGAAGCACAGACCCGCTATCCTGTTGTCCTGTTTGTTTGTTTGGCATTTGGGTTTTTCGCAGCGTCACCCGGTAGAAGGCCGTTTGCGGGTAGCGATGGACCGGCTGGAAAAAGATGCGTCCATGCGACATGCCACCGTCAGTCTCTGCGTGTTGGACGCCGGCACCGGAGCCGTCCTGTTCGAGCGGAATTCGCAGGTCGGTCTTGCGCCCGCCAGTTGTCAAAAGTTGTTTACGAGTATAGCTGCGCTGGATCTGCTGGGTCCCGGGTACCGGTATGTGACGCGGGTGGGTTACAGCGGAAGGATTGACGACGGCGTATTACATGGCAATCTTCTTCTGAGGGGCAACGGAGATCCTACATTGGGAAGTTGGCGGTTCGATTCGACGAAGGAAAACGTCGTGTTGGGGAGATGGGTGCGGGCGATCGGGCGTGCAGGTATAAAGGGCTATGACGGGACCATTGTCGTGGACGACGGCGCTTGGGGAACGGATGCCGTTCCGGGCGGATGGATCTGGGAGGATATCGGCAATTATTATGGAGCCGGGGCCTGGGCGCTCAACTGGCACGAAAACCAATACGATGTCCGGCTGCAGGCCGGGAAGGCGGTGGGTGACCCGGTGACGATCGTCAACCTGGCCGGTCTGAAGGATACGGTGAGCAGGCAATGGGTCAACGAACTGAAGACCGGACCGGCAGGAAGCGGTGACAATGCCTATATCTATCTTCCGCCGCACGGGGATATTGCTTATGTGAGGGGCACGGCTCCTTTGCAGGAGGCGGAAAGGGTGATCTCCGGATCGATGCCGTGGCCGGCGGGACGCGTGTGCGCCCAGTTCGCAGAGGCGCTGAGAAAAGAAGGGATCCTCTGCGGTCATGTTATGGACACGCCGATCGGGATGGATACGGTTTGGATCGGCGGGTCGGATTCACCGCCGCTGGACAGCATCAACTATTGGTTCCTGCGGAGAAGCATCAATTTATATGGCGAGGCACTGATCAAGACGCTCGCGCTCGAAAAAAAAGGCGTCGTTTCGACGGATACCGGGGTAGCCGTATTGCAAGACTTTTGGGGCCGGCGGGGCGTGGACCGCGCGGCGCTGCATATCATCGACGGCAGCGGTCTTTCGCCGCAAAACCGTGTCACGACGGACGCGCTGGCGCACGCGCTGCAATATGCCCGGAGCCGTTCCTGGTACCGATCTTTTTACGAGGCGTTGCCGGTCTTCAACGGCATGCACATGAAGAGCGGGTCCATCGGCGGGGCGCGCAGCTTTTCGGGCTACCAGACGGGTGCGGACGGA